>NZ_LZKQ01000034.1 GCF_001668675.1 Mycobacterium asiaticum
GCGCCGGTTCGGTGGCTTGCCAGGAGTTCATCGCCCAGTTGGGCCGCAACTTCCAGGTGATCTACGAGCAGGCCAACGCCCACGGCCAGAAGATCCAGAGCGCCGGCAACAACATGGCGCAGACGGACAGCGCCGTTGGGTCCAGCTGGGCCTGACAGCAACTCACGAAGTGGCCGCACGCCGCCAGGTGTGCGGCCACCTCGCTGTCTGCGATCCGTCTAACCGCCGAGCGGCGAATGCGGAATTACGTTGGCACGCACGCCGATTCGCGTGACCGCGCTTTCGCCGCGACCGATCATCCCGGACAGCGGCAGCCGCGGCAGGTTCGTGCCGCCCGCCGCGACGGTCGATGTGCCACCCGCATGCTCGCCGGCCGACACCAACGATCCGACCGGCGTGACCGGCGCCGCCGACAGCGCCTCGCCCCAACTCTGGGGTACCGACAAGGTGCCCAGCGACGCCGCCTCACCCACACTCGCCTGCGCTTCGGGCGCCACCGCGCCCAGCGCGCCCAGGCCGCTCGATTCGGTCAACTCGTCGGCGCCCAGAAAGTCGAGCCCAACGCCTGCGAAGTCCAATCCGAGACCACCGCCGTCCAAGCCGGCCAACCCGACGGTGTCCATCGCAAGTCCGGTCGTGTCCTCGATGAGGCCCAGCTGGCCACCACTGAGCGCGGACAAGCCGGCCACGGCGCTCTGCACGGCGCCCACGCTTTCGCCCGCCCCCTTGAGAGCACTTTTCCCTGACACCCCGGTGAGCCCGGCCAGTGCACTCAGCGGGGCGCCGGCCACGGACGTCGCGGCCGTCGCACCATCGCCGGTCGCCAACGTGGTGAGCGCACCGCCAGATGAGCCCGGTGCGGCAAAGCTCTGCAACGCCTGCGTCACCGCCGCCATCTGCGCTTGCATGCCGGCCGGGCCATTGCTGGTCTGCGGCGGTGACGCGAACGGCGTCAACTCGGTTGCATTCGCCGATCCCGCAGCATAGGCGTACATCGCCGCGGCGTCCTGGGCCCACATCTCGCCGTAGTCGGCCTCGGTCGCCGCGATCGCCGGGGTGTTCTGGCCGAAGATGTTGGTCGCCATCAGGGTCGCCAACTGACTCCGGTTGGCCGCGATCACCGGCGGCGGAACCGTCATCGCGAACGCAGACTCGTAGGCCGTGGCGGCCGCCGCGGCCTGGCCCGCCGCCTGCTCGCACTGACTGGCCGTGGCGCCTATCCACACCACATACGGTGTCGCGGCGGCCGCCATCGTCTGGGACACCGGCCCCACCCAAGACTCGTCGGTCAGGCTGGAAATCGCCGAACTGTAGGCGCTGGCGCTTGAATCGAGTTCGGCCGCCAGCCTCTCCCATTCCGCGGCAGCCGCCAGCATCGTCCCTGATCCCGGCCCCGTATACATGCGACCGGAATTGACCTCCGGCGGTAGCGCCCCGAAATCCATCGAAATGTCCTCCCGAATGACGAGTAGTGTTGTCCGCTTCACATGCCATCCACAGGAAAGACATAGAAGAAGCAAGGCCCAACGTAGTCACGGGCTAGAGCGCCGACGTAGACGTGAAGCTGTGGCAATCGGCACACCTTTGCTGCCGTGCCGAACGGAGAATTACGCTGCGTCCCACGGGAAGGTTGCTCGACGCGCCAGTGGGTACCCGTAGAACATTGATTTGAGAACCCTATGAACTCGGTGACAAGCGCATATGTGCTTGAAACAATCAGCAACTATGACAGCAGTGTCTGGATATACGCGTAGCCAACGTCCGCGGCAGGCGATTCTGGGGCAACTTCCCCGGATAAACCGGGCCGACGGTTCACCTATCCGGGTGTTGCTGGTTGACGACGAACCCGCCCTTACCAACCTCGTCAAGATGGCACTGCACTACGAGGGCTGGGATGTCGAGATCGCGCACAACGGGCGCGAGGCAATCGCCAAGTTCGACCGGATCAATCCCGACGTGCTCGTCCTGGATATCATGCTGCCCGACGTGGACGGCTTGCAGATCCTGCAGCGAGTTCGCGAATCCGAGACCTACACGCCCACCCTGTTTCTCACCGCCCGCGATTCGGTGATGGACCGCGTCACCGGCCTGACCGCCGGCGCCGACGACTACATGACCAAGCCGTTCAGCCTCGAGGAATTGGTTGCGCGCCTGCGCGGCCTGCTGCGACGGTCCAGCCACCTCGCCCCGCCCGCCGACGAATCCCTCAAGGTCGGTGACCTCAAGCTCGACGCGGCCAGCCGTGAGGTCACCCGCGGGGGCACCCCGATTTCGCTGTCGTCGACCGAGTTCGAGCTGTTGAGATTCTTGATGCGCAATCCGCGTCGCGCGCTGAGCCGCACCGAGATCTTGGACCGGGTCTGGAACTACGATTTCGCCGGCCGCACCAGCATCGTTGACCTGTACATTTCGTATCTGAGGAAGAAGATCGACGCCGACAGAGAGCCGATGATCCACACCGTACGTGGAATTGGATACATGCTCCGACCACCGGAATGAGTTCTTGAATGACGGGGGACCGCAACATTCCGCGGTGGCTCCCCCGTTCCCTGCGTAAGCAGTTGTTGTTGGGCGTATTAACGGTGGTGACCCTCGTCCTGGTGGCGGTGGGAGCCGTCTCAGTGCTGAGCCTGCGCGGCTACGTCACGGCGATGAACGACGCCGAGGTCACCGAATCGATGCACGCCTTCAGCCACTCCTATGCCAGGTACCGAAACGGTGAGCACACCTCGGTGCACACCGGCATCCCACCGGTCTCCCAGGCGCTGCTGGAATTCACCGGACAGACGCCCGGCAACCTGATCGCGGTGCTGCGCGACGGCAAAGTGGTCGGATCGGCCGTCTTCTCCGAAGACGAACCACGCGTGGCCCCACCCGATGCCATCCGGTCCATCGAGGCGCAGGACTGGACCGATGGCGGCTCGCGTATCGAAAACCTGGGCAGCCTGGGCCCTCATCAGGTGGAAAGCCGCACCGTCGGATCCGACCGCCTTGTCGTGGGTGTCTCGTTGAGCATCGCCGACCAGATCATCTCCCGCAAGCAACTCACCACCACCGTGCTGGTCGCGACTGCCCTGGTGATCACGGCCTTCCTGACGGCGTGGGTGGTGGGCTATGCGCTTCGGCCGTTGAGTCGCGTCGCCGCGACGGCGGCAGAGGTCGCGGCGATGCCGCTGGTGGGCGACGACCACCAAATCAGTGTCCGAGTCCGGCCCGAGGACACCGACCCCGACAACGAGGTCGGCATCGTCGGACACACCCTGAACCGCCTGTTGGACAACGTCGACAGCGCGCTGGCGCATCGGGTGGAGTCCGACCTGCGGATGCGGCAGTTCATCACCGACGCCAGCCACGAGTTGCGGACGCCGCTGGCCGCCATCCAGGGTTACGCCGAGCTGACCCGTCAGGACAGTTCCGACCTGCCGCCGACCACGGAATATGCGCTGGCGCGCATCGAATCGGAGGCCCGTCGGATGGCGTCGTTGGTTGACGAGCTGCTGCTGCTGTCCCGCCTGGGTGAGGGCGAAGACCTACAGACCGAGGACCTCGAGCTCACCGATCTGGTGGCGAACGCGGTCAACGACGCGGCGGTGGCCGCGCCGACGCACCAGTGGGTCAAGGAGTTGCCCGACGAGCCGGTGTGGATCAACGGCGACCACGCCCGGTTGCACCAGTTGTTGAGCAACCTGCTCACCAACGCCTGCGTACACACCCCCCCGGGCGTCACCGTGACAACGGGCGTCACCAGCCACCGATACGGCCCGAGCGGGCCGTATGCGGAACTGACCGTCGCCGACGACGGGCCCGACATCGATCCCGATGTGCTGCCGCATTTGTTCGAGCGGTTCGTCCGGGCCGACAAGGCACGGTCCAATGGTTCCGGTCATGGCTTGGGCCTGGCCATCGTCAGTTCGATCGTCAAGGCCCACCACGGTTCGGTCTCCGCGGAGTCCGAAAACGGATTGACGGTCTTCCGGGTGCGACTACCGATGCTGGAGACACCGCCCGACGGGGAGTAGCTCCGGGTTGTGGTGAGCAGACGCGCGGGGACCGTAAGGGTTGCGGCCCAAGTCGTAAAGAAACCGTTAAGGCGCCATTCCGCGGCCGTCGCGCGCGCCTAGCGTCGCAGTGTCGCCCTGGCAGGGGCGCTACTTGTTGCCCGCAGAACGATCGAAGGATCCATGTCTGTCGTCATATATCTCGTACTGACCGTCGCGGTGTTCGCTGCCCTCGGCGGATTGCTGAAGTTGGAATTGTGAGTATCGCAAACACGGTTGGCCTGATCCTGGCCGTTGCGGTCGCCTTGCTGCTTGTCGCGGCGCTGCTCTTCCCGGAGAGATTCTGATGAGCCAAACCGCAGCCGGTGCGCTGTTCCTGGCGTCGCTCATCGTTGCGATCGTGGCGGTGCATGTACCGCTGGGCGACTACATGTACCGCGTGTACAGCTCCGAAAAGCATTCCCGCTCTGAGCGATTCATCTACCGCCTGATCGGCGCCGACCCGGACGCCGAGCAGACGTGGCGGACCTACGCCCGTAGCGTGCTCGCGTTCTCCGCCGTCAGCGTCATTTTCCTGTTCCTTTTGCAGCTGGTGCAGAACCGGCTGCCGTTGCATTTGTCCGACCCGTCCACCCGAATGACCCCGGCGCTGGCGTGGAACACCGCGGTCAGCTTCGTCACAAACACCAACTGGCAAGCGTATTCCGGCGAGTCGACCCAGGGGCACCTGGTGCAGATGGCCGGTTTGGCGGTGCAGAACTTCGTATCCGCCGCGGTGGGTATGGCCGTAGCGGTGGCCCTGGTGCGGGGATTCGCGCGGCATCGCACCGAAGAACTCGGCAATTTCTGGGTGGACCTGACCCGGGGCACACTGCGAATCCTGTTGCCAATCGCCGTCATTGGTGCCGCCGTCCTGGTCGCCGGGGGCGTCATCCAGAATTTCCACCTGCACGACCAGGTGGTGAATACGCTGTCCGGCACGCAGCAGACCATCCCCGGCGGTCCGGTCGCCAGCCAGGAAGCGATCAAGGAACTCGGCACCAACGGCGGCGGTTTCTACAACGCCAACTCCGCCCACCCGTTTGAGAATCCGACCTCGTGGACCAACTGGATCGAGATCTTCCTGCTGGTGGTCATCGGTTTTTCGCTACCGCGCACGTTCGGCCGCATGGTGGGCAGCAAGAGGCAAGGCTACGCGATCGCCGCGATCGTCGGGGTGATGGCCGGGCTCAGCGTTGTGGTGATGATGCTGTTCCAGCTGCAGCATCACGGCACGGTCCCGACCGCGGTGGGTGCGTCCAGCGAAGGAGTCGAACAGCGCTTCGGCGTTGCCGACTCGGCGATCTTTGCCGATGCCACCACGCTGACATCTACCGGCGCCGTCGACTCGACGCACGACTCGTACACCAGCCTGGGCGGCATGATGACGATGTTCAACATGCAGCTCGGTGAGGTGGCGCCGGGCGGCACGGGTTCGGGCCTGTACGGCATTCTGATCCTGGCCGTGATCACCGTGTTCGTCGCCGGGCTGATGGTTGGCCGGACGCCGGAATACCTGGGTAAGAAGATCACACCGCGCGAAATGAAATTGGCGGCAAGCTATTTCCTGGTGACCCCGCTGATCGTGTTGATCGGCACCGCATTCGCGATCGCGCTGCCCGGCGAACGCACCGGCATGGCCAACACCGGGCCGCACGGTCTGTCCGAAGTGCTCTACGCATTCACCTCGGCGGCCAACAACAACGGCTCGGCTTTCGCCGGGCTGTCGGCCAACACCGCCTGGTACAACACGGCTTTGGGCCTGGCCATGCTCGTCGGCCGCTTCCTGCCGATCATCCTGGTACTTGCGCTGGCCGGTTCGCTCGCCCGGCAGGGCGCCACCCCGGAGTCCAGTGGGACCCTGCCCACTCACCGACCGCAATTCGTCGGCCTGGTGGTCGGGGTCACCGTCATCCTCGTTGCTCTCACCTTCTTGCCTGCGCTGGCGCTCGGGCCGCTCGCCGAAGGGATCCACTGAAGTGTCGACCATACAGATTTCCGCCGGCTCCGCCACTTCCGCCGCACGACGCCCGGGTGACGCCGGACCAGGACCTGGTGAGAAGCTGCGGGGCGGGTTGCTTGATCCGGTGCTCCTGATCAAGTCGCTGCCCGATGCCCTGCGCAAGCTCGATCCGCGGACGCTGTGGCGCAATCCGGTGATGTTCATCGTCGAGATCGGCGCCGTGTGGTCGACGGTGCTGGCGTTCGGCGACGGGACCTGGTTCAGCTGGCTGACGGTGTTCTGGCTTTGGCTGACAGTACTTTTCGCCAACCTGGCCGAGGCCGTCGCCGAGGGCCGCGGCAAGGCCCAAGCCGACACGCTGCGCAAGTCGAAGGCCGATACCGTTGCGCGCCGATTGCGGAACTGGGTTCCCGGAACGCCGGGTGCCTACGAAGAAGTCGCCGCGCCCCTGTTGCAGCAGGGCGACATCGTGGTGGTTACGGCGGGCCAGGTGATCCCCGGCGACGGTGATGTCGTGGAAGGCATTGCGTCGGTTGACGAGTCGGCGATCACCGGCGAATCCGCACCGGTCATCCGGGAATCCGGTGGCGACCGGTCAGCGGTGACGGGCGGCACCACCGTGCTTTCGGACCGGATCGTCGTCAAGATCACCCAGAAGCCGGGCGAGAGCTTTGTCGACCGAATGATCGCACTCGTCGAAGGCGCGAACCGGCAGAAGACCCCCAACGAGATCGCGCTCAACATCCTGCTGGCCGCGCTGACCATCATCTTCGTCTTCGCAGTCGCCACGCTGCAGCCATTGGCGATCTACTCGAAGGCCAACAACCCCGGGGTGCCGGACACGGACGGCCTCACCGGCAACGGCATCAGCGGCATCGTCCTGGTCGCACTGCTGGTCTGCTTGATTCCCACCACGATTGGGGCGCTGCTGTCCGCCATCGGTATCGCGGGCATGGACCGGCTGGTGCAGCGCAACGTTCTGGCTATGTCCGGGCGTGCGGTCGAGGCGGCCGGTGACGTCAACACCCTGCTGCTGGACAAGACCGGCACGATCACGCTGGGCAACCGGGAGGCATCCGAGTTCATTCCGGTGGCTCGCATCAGTACCGACGAATTAGCCGATGCCGCACAGCTTTCCAGTCTCGCCGATGAGACGCCCGAGGGCCGCTCGATCGTGGTGTACGCCAAGACCGCGCACGGGTTACGGGCGCGGACACCCGGGGAGCTCACCACCGCATCCTGGGTCGCGTTCAGCGCGTCGACCAGGATGTCGGGCGTAGACCTGGACGGCTGGCAGCTGCGCAAGGGGGCGGCGAGTTCGGTCGCCGACTGGGTTCGCAGCCACGGCGGGACGGTGCCCGCCGAACTCGGTGACATCGTCGACGGCATCTCCGCGGCCGGCGGGACTCCCCTGGTGGTGGGCCGCATCGGTGACGCCGGGCAGGCTGAGGTGCTTGGTGTCATCCATCTCAAAGACGTGGTCAAGCAGGGTATGCGCGACCGGTTCGAGGCGATGCGCCTGATGGGCATCCGCACGGTCATGATCACCGGGGATAATCCGTTGACTGCCAAGGCGATTGCGGAGGAAGCCGGCGTCGACGACTTCCTGGCCGAGGCCACACCCGAGGACAAGATGATGCTCATCAAGCAGGAGCAGCAGGGCGGTCGCCTGGTGGCGATGACCGGCGACGGCACCAACGACGCCCCAGCTCTTGCCCAGGCCGACGTCGGCGTGGCGATGAACACGGGCACGTCAGCGGCCAAAGAGGCCGGAAACATGGTCGATCTGGACTCCGATCCCACCAAGCTCATCGAGATCGTCGAGATCGGCAAGCAACTGCTGATCACCCGCGGCGCTTTGACCACGTTCTCCATCGCGAACGACATCGCCAAGTACTTCGCGATCATCCCGGCGATGTTCGTCGCGCTCTTCCCCGGGCTGGACCTGCTCAACGTGATGCGGTTGCACAGCCCGCAGTCGGCGATTCTGTCCGCGGTCATCTTCAACGCGTTGGTCATCGTGGCGCTGATCCCGCTGGCGTTGCGCGGTGTTCGCTATACGCCCAGCCGTGCGTCGAAGTTGCTCAGCCGCAACCTTTATCGCTATGGCTTGGGCGGTATTGTCGCTCCGTTCATCGGTATCAAGCTCATCGACTTGGTGGTTCAACTACTACCCGGGATCGCCTGACATGAACATCACCAACATCATTCGCCGCTACGGCGCCGCATTGCGCGCGCTGCTCGTCTTCACCGTGCTACTGGGACTCGGCTACCCGCTGCTGATCTGGCTGGTCGCCCTGCTCCCCGGATTGCACGCCAAGGCCGAAGGATCAATCATCAGCGTCGGCGGCAAGGCGGTCGGAAGCAAGTTGATCGGCCAGCTGTTCACCGACGCCACGGGAAGCCCGCTGCCGCAATACTTTCAGGCGCGCCCCTCGGCCGCTGGTGCCGGTTACGACCCGATGTCGAGCGGTGGCAGTAACCTCGGTCCCGAGAGCGTCGTCGACACCCCCGCCGACCCGGCCAAGTTGGCCGCCGGTGCCAGCCTCTCCGACGCCGGATTCAAGCCCAGCCTGCTGACCTTGGTGTGTTCCCGCAGCGTGGCGATCGGCAAGCAGGAGGGCGTTGACGGGTCGCGCCCGTTCTGCACGGGCAGCGGGGTTGGGGCGGTGCTGTCGGTGATGGGCCCGCGCGATGCGCGAGGTGACGTGGTCCACCCGACGCGGGTGGTCAGCATCAATGAGCCATGCGCGTCCACCGGTCAACCGTTCGTGGACAGCTATCGCGGTGTCCATGTCGAATGCGCGAGGTTCGGCGAGGACTACTCGAGCGGCTTGATCGTGCCGGTACGTGGCGCTTCGGGCGAGCCACGGGTTCCCGCTGACGCCGTCACCAGCAGTGGCAGCGGTCTCGATCCGGACATCTCACCGGCCTACGCCGACATCCAGATCGTCCGGGTGGCCCGGGCCCGTCACGTGAGCGCGGATCAGATCCGCCAGGTGGTGGCGCAATACCGCACCGGCCGGATGCTCGGCTTTTTCGGCGAACCAACCGTCAACGTGCTGCAGCTCAACCTGGCATTGGACAGCAGGTATCCGGTCGCAAGCTAGCGGATGGGTGGATGATTGTTGACGTGAACGTTTCCAGCGTCACAGACCACCGCCCCAAGCGCGGCGAGCTGCGCATCTATCTCGGTGCGGCACCGGGCGTCGGCAAGACCTACGCGATGCTCGGCGAGGCGCACCGGCGGTTGGAGCGCGGCACCGATCTGGCGGCCGCTGTGGTCGAGACCCATGGGCGGGCAAAGACCGCCGAGCTGCTGGACGGGATCGAGGTCATCGCACCGCGTTACGTCGAGTACCGCGGCGGTCGCTTCGCTGAACTCGACGTGCCGGCGGTGCTGGCGCGTCGCCCCCAGGTGGTGTTGGTTGACGAACTGGCGCATACCAATACGCCCGGGAGCAAAAACGTCAAGCGCTGGCAGGACGTCGAGGAATTGCTTGATGCGGGGATCACCGTGATCTCCACCGTCAACATTCAGCACCTGGAGAGCCTCAACGACGTCGTCGCCCAGATCACCGGTATCGAACAGAAGGAGACCATCCCGGATTCGATCGTGCGGCAGGCCGCCCAGGTCGAGCTGATCGATATCACGCCGGAAGCGCTGCGGCGCAGGCTATCCCACGGAAATGTGTACGCGTCTGAGAAGATCGATGCCGCACTGTCCAACTATTTCCGCCGCGGGAACCTCACCGCGTTGAGGGAGTTGGCGTTGTTGTGGCTGGCTGATCAGGTTGACACCGCGCTCGCGAAGTACCGCGCCGAGAACAAGATCACCGACATGTGGGAGGCCCGCGAGCGGGTCGTGGTCGCTGTCACCGGGGGCCCGGAGTCTGAGACGCTGGTCAGACGCGCGTCCCGGATCGCCTCAAAGTCGAGTGCTGAGCTCATGGTGGTCCATGTGCTGCGCGGCGACGGATTGGCCGGTCTTTCCGAGGCGCGGATGAGCAAGATCCGGGAATTGGCAAACAGTTTGGACGCCTCGCTGCACACGGTGGTTGGCGATGTTGTGCCTGACGCGCTGCTGGACTTCGCGCGCGAGATCAACGCCACCCAGCTGGTCATCGGGACATCACGCAGGTCGCGGTGGGCGCGCCTGTTTTCCGAGGGCATTTCAGCCGCGGTCGTGCAGCGATCCGGCAAGATCGACGTCCACATTGTCACCCATGACGAACCTGCGCGTAGCGCACGGCCCGTCACCGCATCGCCGCGGGAACGCCGTGTGGCATCGTGGCTGGCGGCGGTCGCCGTACCGTCGGCAATCTGCGCCGTAACGGTGAGCGTGCTGGACTCGTTCTTGAACACCGGCGGTGAGAGCGCCTTGTTCTTCGTCGGTGTGCTGCTGGTTGGCCTGTTGGGGGGCGTTGCGCCCGCAGCACTTTCAGCGGTTCTGTCCGGTGCGCTGTTGAACTACTACTTGATCACACCGCGACACAGTTTCACCATCTCCGAACCCGACAGTGCGGTCACCGAATTGGTGCTACTGCTGATCGCCGTCGCGGTAGCCGTGCTGGTCGACGGCGCTACGAAGCGCGCCAGGGAAGCGCGGTTGGCTTCCCAGGAGGCAGAGCTGTTGACGCTGTTCGCCGGATCGGTGCTACGGGGCGCGGACCTGTCCACGCTGTTGGAACGTGTGCGCGAGACCTATTCGCAGCGCGCGGTCAGCATGCTGCGGGAGGGTGTGGACGGCTCACGCGAGGTGGTCGCCTCGGTAGGGAATGACCCTTGCACCGCCGTCGATTCGGCGGACACGGCCATCGAGGTGGGCGACGAGGAGTTCTGGATGCTGATGGCCGGCCGCAAGCTGTCGGCCCGGGATCGCCGGGTGCTGGGCGCGGTGGCCAGGCAAGCCGCGGGGCTGATCCGCCAGCGTGAACTCGTCGAGGAAGCCAGCCGCGCCGAGGCGATAGTGCGGGCCGACGAGCTGCGGCGGTCTCTGCTTTCGGCGGTCAGCCACGACCTACGCACCCCACTGGCGGCCGCCAAGGT
>NZ_LZKQ01000035.1 GCF_001668675.1 Mycobacterium asiaticum
TATGCCGCCAGCGGGCCCGAGCGCGACGCCCTGGCGATCCCGGACTACGTGAAGTTGCTGGAAGCCGGCATCAACGTCGTCACCACCAGCACCACCCGGCTGGTGAACCCGCACGCCTACACCCCCACCGAATGGCGTGACCAGCTGGTCGCCGCCGCCAAGCAGGGCCAGGTGTCGCTATACGCCTCGGGAATCGAGCCCGGCTTCGCCGCCGACTACCTGCCGCTGGTGCTGTGCACGCAATCCTCGGCCATCGAGAAGATCCATTCCTACGAGATGGGTCTCTACGACGACTACGTTGTGCCCGACATCATGAGCGACGCACTGGGTTTCGGTCGCCCGCTGGACTACCAGCCATGGATCAGCTTCCCGGGCGCGATCGCCGGTGAGTGGCAGGGCCAGATCCGGCTGATCGGCGATGCGCTCGGCGTTGAGGTCCAGGAGATTCGCGAGACCTTCGATCGCGCCGTCACCAACCGGACACTGGAAGTGGCGATGGGCACCGTCGAAGCCGGTACCTGCGGCGCGCTGCGGATGCGGGCCATCGGCGTGGTTGACGGTCGGGAGGTTATCGTCATCGAGCACGTCACCCGGCTGGCGCATGACGTCGCGCCAGACTGGCCGACCGGGATCGGTGACCTCTCCTACCGCGTGGTGATCAGCGGCGACCCCGACATCGACTGCAGCCTGGCCGCCACGCTGCGCGATCCTGCTCGAGCCGGAATCGCGAACATGACCTCCGGGGCCGGGGCCATGGTTGCCACCGCCATGCGCGTCGTCAACGCCGTCCCGTATGTCGTTGCCGCACAACCCGGTCTGCTGAGTTCGGTGGACCTGCCGCTGACCATCCCCAAACACGCCTTCGTCACGTCCTGAGCTCCTGAGCTCGTGAGTTCCTGAGCTGCGCCATCTTCTAGTCTCGAGCAGTGGTCGATAACCCGCTCGAGGAGTTGACGCTCGATCAATTGCGCCACCGGACCAGCATGAAGTGGCGCGCCCACCCCGCCGATGTCCTGCCGTTGTGGGTCGCCGAAATGGACGTCAACCTCGCCCCCAGCGTGGCGGAAGCCATTCACCGGGCGGTCGACGCCGGCGACACCGGCTACCCGCACGGTAAGGGCTATGCCAAAGCGATCAGCGAATTCGCCGCCCGGCGCTGGCAGTGGGACGGGCTGTCAGTCGGGCGCACCCGGGTGGTGCCCGACGTCATGCTGGGCATCGTCGAGATGTTGCGTCTGGTCACCGACCGCGGAGACACAGTCATCGTCAATTCGCCTGTGTACGCGCCGTTTTACGCGTTCGTCTCGCACGACGGCCGCACCGTGCTGGAGGCCCCGCTGAATACCGAAGGGCGCATCGACCTCGACGTGTTGGCCGAAGCGTTCGCGCGCTCGCGCAAGGCTGCGGGCGCTGTCGGCAAAGTCGCCTACCTGTTGTGCAACCCGCACAACCCGACCGGCGTCGTGCACACCGCCGGCGAATTGCGTGCGGTCGCCGACCTGGCCCGTCGCTTCGATGTCCGGGTGGTCTCCGACGAGATCCACGCCCCGCTGGTGCTGCCGGGAGCACGCTTCACGCCTTATCTGAGCGTGCCGGGTGCCGAGAATGCGTTGGCGCTGACGTCGGCGTCCAAGGCGTGGAATCTCGCGGGTATCAAGGCGGCGCTGGCCATCGCCGGCCCCGAGGCGGGTGCGGATCTGCGCCGGATGCCCGAAGAGGTGGGCCACGGCGCCAGCCACTTGGGCCTCATCGCACACACCGCGGCATTCAGCGACGGGGGCGACTGGCTCGATGCGCTGCTAGCAGGCCTGGATGCCAACCGCGCGCTGCTCACCGACCTGGTCGCCGAGCACCTTCCCGCCGTGCGGCTGCTGCAACCACAGGGCACCTACTTGGCCTGGCTGGACTGCCGCGCGCTCGGCATCGACGACGACCACACCGAGGGTCTGAAGGTGGTGGCCGATCTGTCCGGTCCCGCCCGCTGGTTTCGCGATCACGCCCGCGTCGCGCTCAGCTCCGGGCACGTGTTCGGCACCGGCGGCGCGGGTCATATCCGGATGAACTTTGCGACCTCGCAGGCAATTCTGGCCGAGGCCGTAGCCCGGATGGGCCGGGCGCTACGCGATCGAACCGATCGCCGCCCGGTTACGTAATACATTGCTGTGACTTCAATCGCTGACAAAATCACACGCCTCGGCCAGCAAGTCGCCCGCTACGGACTGGTCTTGGTACTGGCCTGGATCGGGTTCGGCAAGTACGTCAAAATGGAATCGAAAGTGCTCATCGAACACAGCCCGTTGATGAGCTGGATCTACGATTTCCTCAGTGTCACGACCGTAGCGCGAGCGTTGGGAACGATGGAAATCGTTGCGGCACTGCTGATCGCCACCTTCCCGTTATGGCCCAGGGTGTCCGCGCTCGGTAGCGGGCTGGCCATCGTGCTGTTCCTGGGGACGGTGAGTTTCCTGTTCACCACGCCCGGGCTGTTCGCAACCCATGCGGCGGGAATACCGGTCCTGACCGCCCTACCCGGCCAGTTCCTGCTCAAAGACCTGGTGTTGCTCGGCGTGGCAATCTGGACGCTTGGGGACGCGCTGCGTGCGGTCCGGCCGGCTGAACTGGTCAAGCCGACCGTTTAGCGCTGCGCTCACGCAGGCCGTCGAGCACCCACTTCGACCATTCGATCTCATGCTGGGTCCAGCGCAGACCCTGTTCCAGGGCGGCCCGGGCGAAAAACGCGTCGTCGTCCACCGTCCAGTCATGGGCATCGAGCATCTCGGCGTAGCGGGCGTGTTCTTCTTCGGCCAGGGCCAACAACGATTCGAGATACTCCCGCGCCTGGGCGGGCTCGAGTTGACCGAGTAGGAAGACCCGCAGGATTGCGGCGTTGCGGATGGGCGGATCCTCTTGCGGCGACATCATCCAGCGATACAACTCGGCGCGGCCGGCGTCGGTGATCTCGTATTCCTTACGCCCGCGCGGACCCACGTCGGAGACCTTGATCAGCCCGGCACCAGCGAGCTTGTTGAGCTCGCCGTACAGCTGGCTCTGGGTGGCCGGCCACATGTTGTCCATCGACTCTTTGAACCGTTTCAGCAGGTCGTAACCGCTGCCGGGCTCCTGGGACAACAATCCCAGCGCGGCGTGTCGTAGACTCACCGGACCATCATAACCCTCCACAATTGACATGTCACTGATAGGTATGTCAATATCGACCTGTCACAATTGGAACGTCAGGAAATCGGAGCCTGTTATGACCCAGCCAACCCCCCGCGACACGCAGCCGTCGATGGAGCAGCCCAAGGCACGCCGTGGTGTCGGCGACATCCTCGACGGGTTCTTGAAGTCGCCGTTCTCCGGGATCGCGCCGTGGGCGCTGTTGTCGATCCTGTCGGCGCCGGGCCGCTTCGAGATTGCGGTGGCCTCCGCGCTGGCGTTCTCGGTGTTGATCCTGCTCGTCGGTCTGGCGCGCGGCATCAAGATTCACCTGCTGGAAGTGTTCGGCACCGTCTTCTTCGCTGCGCTGGCCATCCTCGGCCTGGTCGCCACCGACAGCACCCTGCGCTTCCTGGAAGTGTGGGCCGGCGAGTTGACCAACATCTCCCTCGCCCTGTTCGCGTGGTTCACACTGCTGATCCGCCGGCCGTTCACCATGGCATACGCGAAGGACACGACGCCGCAG
>NZ_LZKQ01000036.1 GCF_001668675.1 Mycobacterium asiaticum
GGGGCAGCACCCGCACCGTGTACCCGAGCGCTCCGGCCAGCGGCAGCGGCGTCGTCGCCGAGAAGACCTGATTGCCCCCGTCGGCGCTGCCCGCATAGGACATCTCCACGGTGACCGGATCCAGCAACTCGTCGCCGGCGTCGACACGACCCAGCACCGCCTGCACGGTCACTTCGTCGGGCGCCAGACCAGCCAATTGCACGGTCGCGGTGAGCGTCAGCTTCGACCCCAGCAGCGGGGTGTCGGGCAGTCCGGTGCTGTCCACGTCGGTGATGTCGATCTTGGGCCACGCCTCGTGCACGCGGCGGCGGTAGGCCGCCAGTTCGCGGGCCGCGTCGAACTCGTGCCCGCCCGCCGGCGCCCCGACCGTCTTGCGCAGCGACTCGGCCGCCGGCAGGTAGTAGCGCTCGACGTAGTCGGTGACCATCCGGGAAGCCAGCACCTTCGGACCCAGCGTTTGCAGCGTGTGTCGCACCATCTCGATCCAGCGCGGCGGCACGCCCTGCTCGTCACGCTCGTAGAACTTCGGGGCCACCGCCTGCTCTGGGTTGGTCGTGGGCCAGAACGGCGGCAGGGACGCGCGCAGGTATTCGCCGTACCGGGCGGTCGCCATGCGCGAATCGAGCACCGCGACCACGCCCCGGTCGGAGACGCGACGCAACAGCCGGCCCGACCCCTGCGCCAGCAGCAGGGCCGCATGGCTGGCCGCGACCGCCATAAAGCCGTTGCCCCCGCGCGCCGCCACCGCTCGCTGGCGAGCGCTGAGCAGCGGATCGTCGGGCCGGGGGAACGGGATCCGGTCGATCAGCACCAACGACAACGACGGACCCGGAACGTCGACGCCCTGCCACAACGACAGCGTGCCGAACAACGACGTCGCCGGGTCCTCGGCGAACTGCTTGACCAGGGCTGACGTGCTGTCGTCGCCCTGACACAGCACCGGCGTGGACAATCGCTCCCGCATCGCCTCGGCGGTCGCGCGAGCCGCGCGCATCGACGAGAAGAGTCCCAGCGTCCGGCCGCCGGCCGCGGTGACGAGTTCGGCGATCTCGGTCAGTTGTTCGGCCGAGCCCACGCCGTCACGGCCGGGCGGCGGCAGATGCGCGGCCACGTACAGGATTCCGGACTTGGCGTGCTGGAACGGCGAACCCACATCCAGGCCCCGCCAGTGCTGAGCGTCGCCGTTCAGCCCCCATGCCTCGGCCATCGCGTCGAACGTCCCACCGACCGTGAGCGTCGCCGAGGTCAACACCGTCGTCGACCGGGCGAAGACGTGACTGGCCAACAGGGCGGCCACCGACAACGGGGCGACCCGCAGAACCGCACGCGGTGAGCCGCGGTCGTCCTCGTGGTCCAGCCAGACGATGTCGGTGCGGTCCGGGATGGCCGGTCCGAACGAATCGAGGATCCGCGCGGCCGTATCGGAAATCTCGATCAGCCCCGCGGCGGCTTCGGCGCGGGCCGCGGCCGCCCGGGCATCACTGGTGCTCTCGATCGCCGAGCGGGCGGCGTTGGCCGCGTCGCGCAGCGCGGTCAGATAGGTCGCCAGCTCGTCGTCGAGGTAGTCGATGCGGCCGGGCTGCGCATCGTGGATGGCCGACGAGAGCGTCGCCGTGGCGGCTTCCAGTCGCTCGACCAACTCCGGGCTCACCAACCTGGCTACCCGGCGCGCCGCGACGCCCAAATTTGCCGACGTGAGCTCCGCGGTGGCCACCGAAGTGACCCGGTCGGTCAGTTCATGCGCCTCGTCGACGACCAGATACTCGTGCTCGGGCAACACCGCGGAATCGGATACGGCATCGATGGCCAGCAGCGCATGGTTGGTGACGACCACATCGGCGCCACCAGCCCGCGCGCGTGCGCGCTCCGAAAAGCATTCGGCGCCAAAGGAACAGCGGGCGACACCGATGCACTCCCGCGCCGAAACGCTGACCTGCGACCAGGATCGGTCCGGCACACCGGGCTTCAGGTCGTCGCGGTCACCGGACTCGGTGCTCGACGCCCATTCGGTGAGGCGCTGCACGTCGCGACCCAACGCGCTCACCGCCATCGGGTTGAACAGTTCCTCCTGGGGCCGGTCGTCGGCGTCCTCGGCTCCGCCGCCGTTGTGAATCTTGTTCAAGCACAGGTAGTTCCGTCGCCCCTTGAGTAGGGCGAAGGTCGGCCGGCGGGGCAGCACGTCGGCCAGCGAGTCGGCCAAGCGGGGCAGATCCCGGTCGACGAGTTGGCGTTGCAGCGCGATCGTGGCCGTCGACACAACGACGGGCGTGTCCTCGCTGACCGCGCGGACGATGGATGGGATCAGGTAGGCCAGGGACTTTCCGGTGCCGGTGCCGGCCTGCACGACCAGGTGCTCACCCGTCTCGAAGGCCTGGGCGACCGCGGACGCCATCTCCACCTGACCCTGCCGCTCGCTGCCGCCCAGCGCAGCCACCGCGACGGCCAGCAGATCGGGTACTGAAGCGCTCACAGGCGGTCAGGCCGGGACGACTTGGGTCGGGATTGCGGGTTCACCGGGCGACAGTCGCAGCCCCTCCCACGGCAGGCTGCGCAACCCCGACGCCACCAGCTCGCGCGCCGCGTTCAGGTCCGGTTGGGCAACCGCCTGCCCGGCGCGAACCAACGGCGTGGTCAACACCCGGTGCGTGTCGATGCCCGCCGGCGGGCTCCCCGCCGGATGCACCACCTCCTCGGTGACGATTCCGGTCTGCCGTGCCAGTCGCAGCGCCGCCTTGCGGCCGCCGCGCGACTGCTTCTGACTGCTGCGCTTCTGAACCGGAATGCCGTCCACCTCAACCAACTTGTAGACCATGCTCGCCGTCGGCGCACCCGATCCGGTGACCAGGGCGGTGCCCACCCCGTAACTGTCCACCGGCGCCGCCTGCAGGCCTGCGATCGACATCTCGTCGAGATCGCTCGACACCACGATGCGGGTGCCGGTCGCACCGAGCTCGTCGAGCTGGGCGCGGACCCGGCGCGTCATCTCCACCAGATCACCGGAGTCGATCCGCACGGCCCCGAGCTCCGGCCCCGCGGCGGCCACTGCGTTGGCCACACCCTCGGTGATGTCGTAGGTGTCGACGAGCAGTGTGGTGCCAGTGCCCAGCGCCGCCACCTGGCCCCGGAAAGCGGCCAGTTCGTCGGGCCCCGCTTCGGTGGTGTGCACCATGGTGAAGGCGTGCGCGGCCGTGCCGACCGCGGGAATGCCGTATCGCCGCTGGGCTTCGAGGTTGGACGTGCCCGCGAAGCCGGCCACATAGGCGGCCCGCGCCGCGGCGACCGCAGCCTGCTCGTGCGTGCGGCGCGACCCCATGTCGATCAGCTCGCGGCCCTCGGCCGCGTAGACCATGCGGGCCGCGGCCGACGCGATCGCCGCGTCGTGGTTGAAGATCGACAGCACCAGGGTTTCCAGCAGCACGCACTCGGCGAAGGTGCCGTGCACCGAGAGCACGGGCGAATAGGGGAAGAACAGCTCGCCCTCGGCGTAGCCGTCGATGTCGCCGCTGAAGCGGAACTCCCGCAGGTACTCGACCGTCTCGGAGTCGAGGAACTCGGCGAGCAGATCGCACGCGGCATCGTCGAACCTGAACTGCGGCAACGTCTCCAGCAATCGGCCGGTGCCGGCCACCACCCCGTAGCGTCGGCCCGGCGGCAGGCGGCGGGCGAACATCTCCCAGCTGGTCTGCCGATGCGCGGTGCCGTCCCGCAGTGCCGCCGCCAACATCGTCAACTCGTATTTGTCGGTCAGCAGGCCTGCCAAGACCGGGGCGTTCACATTGCCACGGTATCGGCTGGCCGCAACGGAGTCCTGGCTCGGTATCCTTGGCTCCATGGTTGTAGCGATAGCGCCGGCCAAGCCAGGCAGTACCGGACAACGCGAATCCGCGCCGGTCGAGGCTACGACGAGCCCGTGGGTCACCATCGTGTGGGACGACCCGGTCAACCTCATGACGTACGTGACCTATGTGTTCCAGAAGTTGTTCGGTTACAGCGAACCGCACGCGACGAAGCTGATGCTGCAGGTGCACAACGAGGGAAAGGCCGTGGTGTCCTCGGGCAGTAGAGAGTCGATGGAAGCAGACGTGTCCAAGCTGCATGCCGCCGGTTTGTGGGCGACGATGCAGCAGGACAGCTGAGATCCAGGTAGCCGGAAGCCATCGTGCGGAAATGGAAGCGCGTCGAAACCCGTAGCGGCCCCAGATTTCGGTCTTCGCTGGCCCCGCACGAGTCGGCCCTGTTGAAAAATCTCGTCGGTGCGATGGTCGGGTTGCTCGACGAGCGGCAGGCCACCTCGCCGTCGGACGAACTCGAGGAGATCACCGGCATCAAGACCGGTCATTCGGAGCGCCCAGGCGATCCGACGCTCGGGCGGCTGCTGCCGGATTTCTACCGACGTGATGACTCAACCCCGACCAACTCCTCGGACCCGATGTCGCTGCAGGAATCCGAAGCGCTGAACGCGGCGCTGCGAAGCCTGCACGAGCCCGAGATCATCGACGCCAAACGCGTTGCCGCGCAGCGGTTGCTCGACACGGTCCCGGCCAACGGCGGCAGGTTCGAGCTGACCGAAGAGAGTGCCAACGCCTGGATCTCGGCGGTCAACGATCTCCGCCTGACGTTGGGCGTGATGCTCGACATCGGCCCGCAGGGGCCGGAACGCCTCCCGGCAGACCACCCGCTGGCCGCGCACTTCGATGTGTACCAGTGGTTGACCGTGTTGCAGGAATACCTGGTGCTGGTGCTGATGGGGAAGCCGGCGGGATGAACTGCATCACCGACGTCGGCGGGATCCGCGTCGGACACCGCCACCGGCTGGACGCGGATGCGTCGCTCGGCAGTGGCTGGGCGTCCGGCGTCACGGTGGTGCTGCCGCCGCCCGGAACCGTCGGCGCGGTCGACTGCCGCGGCGGTGCGCCGGGGACCCGGGAAACCGATCTGCTCGACCCGGTCAACAGCGTGCGCTACGTGGATGCCGTGCTGCTGGCCGGCGGCAGTGCCTTCGGCCTGGCCGCCGCCGACGGCATCATGCGCTGGCTGGAAGAGCGGCAGTGCGGCGTCGCGATGAGCGGCGGAGTCGTGCCGATCGTGCCGGGCGCGGTGATCTTCGATCTGCCGGTTGGTGGCTGGGATTGCCGGCCCACCGCCGAGTTCGGCTATGCGGCATGCGAGGCGGCCGGCACGGATGTGGCTGTCGGCACGGTCGGCGCCGGGGTCGGGGCACGCGCCGGGGTGCTCAAGGGCGGTGTCGGGACGGCGTCGGTCACCCTCGCGTCCGGCGTCACGGTCGGCGCGCTGGTCATCGTGAACGCCGCCGGAGACGCGGTGGACCCGAACACCGGGCTGCCCTGGATGGCCGAGTTGATCACGGAGTTCGAGCTGACGACGCCGCCGCCCGAACAGATCGCGGCGCTGGCGCAACTGCCGTCCCCGCTGAGCTCGCTGAATACCACCATCGCGGTGGTGGCGACCGACGCGGCACTGAGCCCGGCGGCGTGCCGGCGGGTCGCCATCGCCGCGCACGACGGGCTGGCCCGCACGCTGCGCCCGGCGCACACGCCGCTGGACGGCGACACCGTGTTCGCGCTGGCCACCGGGGCGGTCGAAGTGCCGCCGGCGGCGG
>NZ_LZKQ01000037.1 GCF_001668675.1 Mycobacterium asiaticum
CCCGCCTACCACAGCGAGGTCCACCACGTCACCGGCTGGACCACCACCGGGCGCACCGACATCACCGACCTCACCCTCGCGTGTGGACCGGACAACCGACTGGCCGAAAAAGGCTGGACCACCCGCAAAACCGCCCGCGGCTACACCGAATGGCTCCCACCGGCCCACCTCGACCACGGCCAACCCCGCATCAACACCTTCCACCACCCGGAGAAACTGTTCGCCCCCGAGGACGACGACGACGGGGACGCAGCTTGATTTCGCCCGGCGCCGCAAATTAGCCATTCGGCGCCGGGGGGATAACGGCGCATGGCAGGATCGAGCGGTCCTGACGGGGGTGACGTGCGCCAAGGAGTTGTCCATTGAATTTTGCGGTCCTGCCGCCGGAGATCAACTCGCTGCGCATGTTTCTCGGCGCGGGCTCCGGCCCGATGCTGCAGGCCGCGACCGCATGGGCAGGCCTGTCCGACGAGCTTGCCGGGGCGGCGAACACGTTCGCGTCGGTGACCGCCGGGTTGACGGGCCAAGCGTGGCAGGGCCCAGCCGCGAAAGCGATGACAGCCGCGGCCGCGCCGTACGTGGGGTTCCTGAATGCCGCTGCCGCACGAGCAGCCGACGCCGCCGGCCAGGCCGAAATTGCAGCCGGCGCCTTCGAAGCCGCCAAGGCGGCGACCATCCATCCGCAAGCGGTCGCGCTCAACCGCACCGCATTCGCACGGCTCATAAGGTCTAACTGGTTGGGCCTCAACGCCCCTGCGATCGCGGCGGCCGAAAGCGTCTACGAACAAATGTGGGCCGCCGACGTCGCGGCAATGGCCGCCTATCACGCCGGCGCGTCCGCGGCCGCGGCGCAGCTACGACCCTGGGCGGCAGCCATCGAAGGCCTCCCGGTCAACCTTGGCCTGGGCAACCGAGGCAATCTCAACGTCGGCTTCGGCAACCGGGGCGACACCAACTTGGGCAGCGGAAATACCAGCAGTGCCAACCTCGGCAGCGGCAACAACGGAAATGGCAATGCCGGTAGCGGCAACACGGGCAATCAGAACTTCGGCTCAGGAAACACCGGCAGCGGCAACATCGGCTCGGGCAATCAAGGCAGCACCAACTTCGGCTTCGGCAACACCGGCCACTTCAACTTCGGTAGCGGCAACTCGGGTAGCGACAATTTCGGCAACGGCAACATCGGCAGCGGCAATATCGGCAGCGGCAACTCCGGTGCCGGTGGCGTGCCGGGCAACAACAACGTCGGCTTCGGCAACACCGGGAACGGCAACGTCGGCTTCGGTAACACCGGAAACAACAACTTCGGCATCGGACTTACCGGCGACAACCAAGTAGGCATCGGACCGCTGAACTCGGGCAGCGGCAATATCGGCCTGTTCAATTCGGGCAGCGGCAACATCGGGTTCTTCAACTCCGGCAGCGGCAATGTCGGCATCGCGAACTCCGGCGTCGGAAACTTCGGCTTCGCCAACTCCGGCGACATCAACACCGGCTTCGCCAACTCCAGCCCGCTGAACTTCGGCGCGTTCAACTCGGGCACCGGCAGCAACATGGGCACGTTCAATTCCGGTGGGGGACACAATTTCGGTGACTTCAACTCCGGTGCCGGCTTCAATTTCGGAAGCGGAAACACCGGCGCCGGAGCCAACTTCGGCAGCTTCAACTCCGGTGCTGGATTAGGCGGCAACACAGGGCTTTTCAACTCGGGCAACGTCAACACCGGCTTCGGCAACGCCGGCGACACGAACACCGGTGCCTTCAACGCGGGCAACGTCAACACCGGCATCGGGATCGGGACCGACAGCGGCCAGCCCAATTCCGGCTTCGGCAACACCGGCACCGGCAACTCCGGGTTCAACAACACCAGCGCGGGCGGAAACAACTCTGGCGCCAACAACTCCGGTCCGGGCGGCCGCAACGCGGGCCTCTTCAACTACACCGGCAAGATCGGCAATGTGGGACTGCTGAACACGGGCTTGCGTAGCGTGGGCATTCTCAACCAGGGCTTCGAGCTGACCGGTCTGCGCAACTACGGTGGCCCCTTGACCGGCGACGGCAGCACGGTGGGGATCCTCAACACCGGATTGTTCAGTTCCGGGATCGCGAATTCCGGTGACTTCGTCTCGGGCATCAATCTCGCGAATCTGTTTGCGAGCCTGCTCCCTTAGGCAACGACAGCGGCGGCAGGTAGCTGCCGATCAGGGTGCGGTGCCACCACGCGTGGTCACGCCGCAATTCGGCCGGAGTAGTGAAACGGTATTCGTACAGCTGCGCCCGCACCTGTTGCGGCGGAGCATCGGGAAAAGGATTGTGCCGCAACAGCCGTAGCGTCGGCGCGTCATTGCGCAGCAGCCGGTGCAGGAACGGTGTCATCCAGCCCAGCGCGTAGCCGGGCGAGATCGCGGCGAACCACATCAGCCAATCAAGCCGCAGATGGTAGGGCGCCCACTGCCGCGGCATGCGACGCAGGCCGGTGGGCTTGCCCTTGAATTCGTACTCCTTCCACTCCGCAGGCTCGACATCGGCGGTGCCCTCGATCACCACCTCCCAGCGGGTGCGCGAGATGCTGCCGAAGGCGCCGTAGGTGTTGCACAGATGGAATGAGTTGAACGACGCGTTCATTCGCTGGTGCGGCGACAACATGTTGCGTGCCGGCCAGAAACTCAACACCACCATAACGGCCGCAAACAGCAGCACGACACCGACAAACCACAGCGGCGGAGATCCCGGGTGGGGCGTATCGATGCCCAGCCACGACTGGTCGACGGCGCTGAACGCCAACAGAATTGTCACCCAGTTCAGCCAGGCGAAATTCCCTGACAACACCAGCCACAGTTGCGTGACGATGATGATGCCGGCGGCGATCCCGGCCACCGGTTGCGGCGCGAACAGTCCGAACGGCACCACCAATTGCGCGAAATGGTTGCCCGCCACTTCAACCCGGTGCAGCGGTGTGGGCAGATGATGGAAGAACCAGCTCAGCGGGCCCGGCATCGGCTGCGTCTCGTGGTGGTAGTTCAGACAAGTCAGGTCCCGCCAGCAGCGATCACCGCGCATCTTGATCAGCCCGGCACCGAACTCGACCCGGAAAAGCAGCCAGCGCACCAACCACAACGTCAACACTGGCGGTGCCACCCGCGCGTTGCCGAGAAACACCATCAGGAACCCCGTCTCCAAAAGCAGGGATTCCCAGCCGAACCCGTACCACGTCTGACCCACATTGACGATCGAGAGGTAAAGGACCCACAACGACAGCCATATCAGCATGGCAACCCACAGCGGCACCAGATCTGCCGCTCCCGCCACTAACGCGGCCGACAGCGCCGCGCCGAACCAGCTGACGGCAGCGAACATCCGGTCCGAATAGTGGAGGTGAAAGATGCTCGGCGACCGCCAGAATGATCGCTTCGCCAGAAAACCAGGCACCGGCAGCATGCCGCGTTCTCCGATCAGGGGCCGGAATTGGCGCGCGGCCGCGACGAACGCAATCAGATAGATGAGCGCCACGCCACGCTCGAGCACGATTCTGCCGAGCCAGTATTCGGGTGCCGAAAACCATGCCATGGCGGTCAACTCCTCAGTAGCCAGTCAACCAGCCTCGGGCAGAACAGCCAACTACCGTTCTCCGTCCGACCGGGCCACCGCCCCGAACGCGACCACCGAGGCGCTCACCGCGGCAACCGAAATCAGCGCGAACAGTTGCACGCTTGCCGAATGCCCGGCATAGCCGTCCACCGAACGCCACGGATGCCGCGACAGCAGGGCACCGGCCAGGATCAAGCCGCCGGCACCCAAACCGACTGTCATCCGGTCCAGCAAGCGCGCACGGTCCCGCAGCGCGTACCGCAACCCCAACGCGGCCCCGACCACCACCAAACCGGGTGCACCCGCGATCAGCGCTCCGGCGCCCAGCACCGGCATCGCCACCCACGGCCCGGCCGGCCAGGCGACGGCGGCCGGATCGTCGCCGGCCACCCGGCGACGCCGCCAGAACGCGAGGAACGCCAGCAGCGGCAGCAGACAGAGCCCCACGGCCAGACCGGCCCGGTACACCGAGTTGGACGCAAACGTGAGCGTGATGGTGCCGGGGTCCCCGGCCGGCACGACGAACCCCTGCTGCCAACCGTTGACTGCTACCGGCGTCAGCCGGGTGCCGTCGCGGGCGCGTGCCACCCAGCCGGGGTTGATGCTCTCCGGTATCACCAGCAGTCGCGGGGTCGGCGATGAGGACGCGCGGACCTCGCGCCGGTCCGGCCCCCACATCCCGATATCCGCGGAAGTCATTCCCGCACTTGGCAATTCAGGTGTCGCGGAGAGTTGGGCGCCGTCCACGACGAACGCGGCGCCGGGGCTGATCAGCAACTCCTGCTGTCCCGCGGGCAGCGCGATCGGCTCGGCCTCGCACGGCATCGCCGGAATCGGCAAGCCGTCCAGCAGCGCACCCGCCGTCGTCCGGATCGCGGTGTGTACGAACCGACCCGCCACCGCGATCACCGGACCGCGGTCGCAGTCGATGGTGACCTCCCGACTGCGATTACGCGCTGCGTCGGCCGCCGCGATCGGGTTGCCGTCGGCACCCAGCGCCACGATCTCCGCCAGCCCTGGCGGCTTGAGCTGGTCGAAGCCCAGCGCGTTGCGGTCGATGATGTCCTGCCAGTCGAGCAGGCTGACCGTGACGGTGTCGGTCACACGCGGATGCAGGGGCAGCGTCTGCGCCTCCGAATCCGGCCGCACCGCCTGCACCTGCGGGCCGTCGCCCAAGTCCACCGCCACCATGGTCGGATGCGCGGGCAGCGACGAACGGCTGGGTGACAGCCGCAACCCGGCCACCTCGGTGGCGCGCGGCAGGTTCAGCGTGATCGTCGGCGGATCCTTGTGCTGCACCACCCGCTGCGGCGCCGTCCACGCGGTGGCCGGGTCACCGTCGCTAACCGCGAACGCCGAGCCGAGCACCTCGACCAGGTCCGCATCGCCGCGTGCCCGGGTGGTGCCCGGCTCGGCGATCAAATCCGCCAGCTTGGGACCCTGCCGCGGGCGGACCCATACCGCGGGGGTGACCGAGACCGGCGTCGGCACGGTCAGGGTGCGGCTGAGATTGACCGGCTCCTCCGGCGTGAGCGCCATCGAAGCCGCGCAGCGCACGTTGTTCGGCCCCTGCGCGCAGCCCGGCCGGCCCAGCAGTTCGGCCCCCAAGTCCCAGCGCGCGATCGCGGTGCCCGGCGGCGGACCCGGCACCGACACGGTGTGCCGCAGCTGCACGGGATGGGCGAACCCGGACGCGTCGTACTGGGTGACCGAGAGGTCGGTGATGCCGAATTGCACACCGGCCGAACCGTCGTCCGTGCCGGCCGCGGTGATCCGAACCCACGGCGATTCGCCGTACGGCAGGGCGGCGCTGAGGGGTTTGCCGTCCTCGTCGAACCGCAGCGTGGTGCTGCCGTTGACGGTTTCGATCAGGATGCGCCTGATCTGGGCGCCGACCGCGGTGGCACTGGGAGTCAGGGTCAGCACGGCGTTGGTGACCGGATGGTCGAAGTCCACTTGGAGCCACTGCCCGACGGCGGCCTGCAGCGCGTTGGACACCCACGCGGTGGCCGGGTCACCGTCGATCGCGGCAGCGGGCGACGTGGCCGGGGCGACGTCGGGCAGCGCGGTCGAGTCCGACGACGAACTCGAGACCGTGACCCGGCCGCCGGTCCAGCCGCCGTACACCAGGTCGGCGCCGGGCACGGGGTAATCGGCCACCCGGTTGTAGGTGTGCCGGGCGTCGCCGGGCGCGCGGATCGCCGACGAATGGTTGTCGACGCGCCCGTAGTCCGTTTCCCGCGCCAGCGGGGTGTCGGTGACGGTCACCAGCGGGGCCGGCAGTCCGGCGGCCAACGCGTCCTGGGTCATCAGCGCCGGCCCCAGCGCCGGTTGGTTCAGCAAACGTCGGCGTTCGTCGAGGCGCAGCAGCACCTCGGGTCCGCCGTCGACCCGCGTCATGCGGTCGGCGTCGACGAAGTACGGCGTTCCCGGGTCGGCGGCCTGGCCGACGTGATAGATCTCCACCGCCGGATACCGCGGCCGCAGGCCGCTGTCGTTGACGAAGCCCTCCAGTGAACCCGGGCCCACCGGCTCGCCGAACTCGGCGACCTTGGCCAGCCCGGGTGAGCCGGCGACGGTTCGGTGCACCAGGATCGGCCGCGCCGAACGCGACGTCTCGGGGTCCAGGTCATTGCGCACCACCAGATACGAAATGCCTTGTCGAGCAAGGGTATCGGCGAGGCCGGCGGACGGGCGGCCGGCCGCGAACAGCCGTTGGACCGAGTCCAGCGCACGGATGGTCTGGGGCGGCGTCAGCGGGATGGAGTCGCGCACACCCCACGGGCTGCTGCCCAGCACCTGTAGCGGTTCGTCGTGGCTGGTGCCCCACACCTGGGTCGCGAACGGCGCGCCCGGCACCACCAGCACCCGCCCATGCTGGTGCGCGCTCAGCCAGTCGGCCGCCTCGTGCCAGTAATCCGGAATCGCGCGGAACGTGCCGGGTGGGGTCAGCCGCGCGGTCCACGCCAACGACGTGCTCACCAGCAGCGCGGTGAGCGCGACGATCCCCACCGCGATCCGCCGGTCCCGCTCGGGATGGGTAAAGGCCTTCAGCCACAACGTCTTCGGCGCACTTCCCGGTAGCGGGATCCGGCCCAGCACATGTGCGAAGCCGAGCACCAGCGGAATCCGGATGACCGGTCCCAGCTTGTGCACGTTGCGCAGCGGGGTGCCGCCCGCGTCCAGGAACGCCTGCACCTGGTGGGCCACCGGTGAGCCCAGCCCGCCGCTATAGCCCACGGCCAGCAGCGTCACCCCGACCAGCAGCATGGTTGTCAACCGGCCCCGCGCCGGCATCGCGGCACTGGCCAGCCCGGCCAGACCCGTCGCGGCCACCAGGCAGGTGCCCAGGATTGCGACCGTCCCGGTGACCAGCGGCGCACCCGCGGTCGCGTTGGGCGCGACGAATGGCGTCCAACTATCGGTGCCGCGCAGCATCTCCACCAGCGACGACCATTGCGTTGTCACCCCGGAGGATTCGATGAAGTCCAGGAACGGCGGACTGACGTCGCGTAACTGGGCCAGCGCCACCACCCACCACAGCACCGCCACCACCGCGGCCACCAGCAGCCAGCCGGCGTATCGCAGCCACCGTCGATTGGGCCGGTGACAGGCCAGCCAGATGGCGGCGGGAAGGCAACCGGCGAGCGTCGCGATGGCGTTGACCGCGCCCATCAGCGCCGCCGCCAGCCCGGCCTGGCCGGCCAGCACCCGCACCGACCGGTCCGATGTGCCGCGCAACGCAAGGATCGTCGGCAGCAGCACCCACGGCGCCAGCATCATCGGCAGGGTTTCCGACGAGATCGACCCGAGCGTCGTCAGCACCCGCGGCGACAACGCGAATGCCACGGCCCCGAGCACCCGGGAGGTTGGGGTGCCGATACCCAATGCCTCGGCGACCCGCAGCAACCCCCAGAAACCGACCGTGAGCAGCACCGCCCACCACAGCCGTTGGGTGATCCAGCCGGGCACCCCGAGCAGGTGGCCGGCCAGGAAGAACGTGCCGTGCGGGAACAGGTAGCCGTAAGCCTGATTCTGCGACTGGCCGAACGGCAGCTCGCTGTTCCACAGGTTGGTGGCCCGGGCCAGGAAACGCAGCGGGTTCGCGGTCAGGTCGAGCTTGGTGTCCGGCGAGACCTGCCCGGGTGCCTGGACGAACGCCAGGACCAGCGAGACCGCGCCGACCAGCATCAACCAGCGGCGCGAGAGCGGTGTCACCAACGAATGCACGGCGGGTCTTGCGGGTCCGGCGGTCCGGACCGGCGTCTGGCTAGCTACGGTTGCCGTACTCGACCCGGTTGAGCACCGACGATCCCGGATCGCCCCCGGGCAGCGCCGGCTTGGTGTCCTGTTGAACCATCAGGGTGATCCCGAAGATCGCGGCCGCACCAAGCAACAGGCCGACGACGACACTCGCGGCGGCGGGCGCGACGATCCGGTTCATAGTCGCCCAACCTAGCAGAACGACGGCACCCGGCTTGAGTAGGTGTTTGGTCGGGCGAGGGTGAGCCAACCTAGCAGAACGAGCGTTAGGGCTTCAGGGAGTGCGGCTCGGGACCGAGCCGGTCGCCGTACTGCACCACGGTGGAGACCACCACCGGCGCCGGAGCTTTCCGCATCGCCGGCGGGGCACCCTGCGCCAGCAGCGTTGCCCCTACGGTCGCCACGGCGCCCAGCGATAGGCCGGCAACAATGCTGGCCGCGACGGCCGTCAGCGTAAACCCGGGCATGGAATGGGACATGGCAAGGGATTTGCCCCCCGAACCCAGGGCTGAAACGCCCCGTGACAGCATGTCCGGATGGCTTTAGCGCGCACACTGGCCGTCCTTGCCGCTGCATCGGCGCTGGTGGCGGGCTGTCACGGCGGCACCAAACCGGGCCCGTCGACGACCACGACCCCCAGCTCGTCGGCACCCACCTCCGCCCCCGCCGCGGCGACCGGCCCCCGTGTGTGCGCCGATCCGCCCGCGGTCCCGGCGGCCATCCCGAACCTGCGCGACAAGCTGGCCCAGCTGTTGATGGTCGGGGTGAAGAACGCTGACGACGCCCGAGCCGTCGTCACCGACTTTCACGTCGGCGGCATCATCATCGACAGCGACACCGACCTCACCATGCTGCCCGGTCCGCTGAGCGACATCGCGCACGCGGCCACGCCGCTGCCGCTCGCGGTGGGCGTCGACGAGGAGGGCGGCCGGGTGTCCCGCCTGCGCACCCTGCTGGGCGGTCGGGGACCCACCGCCAAGGAGATGGGTCAGACGATGACACCGACCCAGGTCCACGACCTGGTGGCCGAGCGCGGTCGCAAGATGAAGGACCTGGGCATCACCGTCGATTTCGCGCCCGTCGTCGATGTCACCGACGCGCCCGACGACACGGTGATCGGTGACCGTTCGTTCGGCCCCGATCCCGTCAAGGTGACGGCGTGGGCCGGCGCCTATGCGCAAGGCCTGCGCGATGCCGGCGTGTTGCCGGTGCTCAAGCACTTCCCCGGCCACGGCCACGGATCGGGCGACTCCCACACCGGTGGCGTCACCACGCCGCCGCTGTCCGAGCTTGTCGGCAACGACCTGGTGCCCTACCGCACCCTGCTGCAGACGGCACCGGTGGCGGTGATGATCGGCCACATGCAGGTGCCCGGGTTGACCGGCACCGATCCCGCCAGCCTGAGTCCCCAAGCAGTCGAGCTCCTGCGAACCGGAACCGGTTACGGCGGGCCGGCGTTCGACGGCGCGGTATTCAGCGACGACCTGTCCAGCATGGCCGCGATCTCCGACCGGTTCGGCGTGCCCGAGGCCGTGCTGAAAACCCTGCAGGCAGGCACCGATATCGCCTTATGGATCACCACCAAGGAAGTGCCGGCCGTCCTGGACCGGCTCGAGCAGGCGGTGAACGCCGGCGAGTTGCCGGTGCAGCGGGTCGACGAGTCGCTGGTGCGGGTCGCGGCGATGAAGCGGGTCAACGCGACTTGTGGCCGCTAGCCCCTTCCTTACCTTAGAGTCAGATAGACAGGCTAAGGGAGGCACACGATGGCTGGTGGTACCAAGCGGCTGCCGCGTGCTGTCCGGGAACAGCAGATGCTCGACGCCGCCGTACAGATGTTCTCGGTCAACGGTTATCACGAGACCTCGATGGACGCTATTGCCGCCGAGGCGCAGATTTCGAAGCCGATGCTGTACCTCTATTACGGCTCGAAGGAGGATCTGTTCGGTGCGTGCCTGAACCGGGAGATGAACCGGTTCATCGATGGGGTGCGCGCCGAGATCGACTTCACCCAGAGTCCGAAAGACATGCTGCGCAACACCATTGGTGGGTTCCTGCGGTACATCGACGAGAACCGGGCATCGTGGATCGTGATGTACACCCAGGCCACCAGTTCGCAGGCCTTCGCCCACACGGTTCGTGAAGGCCGCGAACAGATCATCGACCTGGTGGCCGGTCTGGTGCGGGCCGGCACCCGCAGCCCCCGGTCGGACGCCGAAATCGAAATCATGGCAGTGGCTTTGGTGGGCGCGGGCGAGGCGGTGGCCACCCGGCTGTCCGCCGGTGACATCGGGGTCGACGCGGCGGCCGAGATGATGATCGACCTGTTCTGGGTGGGTTTGCGGGGAGTGCCCGGAAGATAGCGGTGGGCCGCCCCGACGCCGTAAGGTCGGCAGGTGCGGCGCAACCCCAACCTCGACTTCTTTTGCGCCGTCGTCATCGTCGGTCTGCTGGCCGGTCTGGCCGGGTTGTGCACCACACTGGTGCTGCGGTCGGTCGAACACCTCACGTACCACTACAGTTTCGGCTCGCTGCTGGCCGGTGTGACCGGCGCCAGCCCGCTGCGGCGCGCGTTGGCGCCGGCCGTGGGTGCCGCGCTGGCCGGCGTGGGCTGGTGGCTGCTGCGACGCCGGACCGAGGTGCCGCCGTTGGCCGGGACCATCGCCCGACACGAACGCATACCGCGACTGGCGTGGAGCATCGACGCCCTGCTGCAGATCGTGCTGGTCGGCTCGGGCGCATCACTGGGACGAGAAGGCGCGCCTCGCCAATTCGCTGCTGTGCTAGGCGATTTCAGCACTGGATGGCTCCGGCGGCTCTCCCCGGCCGAACGGGAGATCCTGCTCGCCAGCGCGGCCGGCGCCGGGCTGGGTGCCGTCTACGCGGTCCCGCTGGCCGGTGCCATGTTCACGCTGCGGATTCTGCTGAACACCTGGCAGCCGCGCGCGGTGGGGGCGGCGTTGATCACCTCGAGTCTGGCGGTTGCCGTCGGTTCGGCGGTCACCCATGACCGGCCCGAACTGGCCTGGCCCAGCCTGGAATCGACGTACCTGCTGACCGCGCACGGGTTGATCCTGGCGCCGGTCGCCTGCGCGGTGGGCATGGCGTTCAACCGCATCATCAGCGCGGCGCAGCCCCGACACCAAATCCGTAGCTGGCTGCTGATCCCAGCGCTGGCGGCCGCGGCGCTGACCACCGGGGTCTGTGCGCACTGGTGGCCCGAACTGCCCGGCAACGGCAAGAGCATTCTGACCGTCAGCCTCGCCAGCGGTATGACGCTGACGGCCGCGGCGGCCATCCTGCTGCTGAAACCGCTTCTGACCGCGCTGTTTCTGCGCGCGGGCGGCGCCGGCGGGCTACTCACCCCGTCACTGGCCACCGGCGCGGCGGCCGGCTCGCTACTGGTGCTGGCGATCAACGCGGCCACCGGCACGCACCTGCATGTGCCGACGGTCTCGCTGGCCGGTGCCGCCGGGGTGCTGGCCGTCACGCAGGGTTCGCCGATCTGGGCCGCCCTGTTCGTGTGGGAGCTGGCCCGCCCGCCGATCTGGTTACTGCTGCTCTTCCTGCTCACCGCCACCGCGGCACACGCGGTGAACCGCTGGGTGCAGCGCCGGGCGAACTCATAGCGCCCGTAGCGTCCCGGTCAGGTGCGGATACCCCTTGGCGATGTGGCGCAGCGCGATATCGAAGCCGTCGCCGACCTCGTCGACGTACAAACCAGCGCTGGCCGGCAGCACCAGCGGCTTGCCGAACCGCACCGAGTACCGCACGGCATCGGGCAATCGACCCTCGATGTTCGCCAATACCGCTGCCGCACTGAACATTCCGTGTGCGATCACGGTCGGGAAGCCGAACAGCCTGGCGGCGATCGGGTTGGTGTGAATCGGGTTGTGGTCACCGCTGACGCCGGCGTAGCGGCGGATCCGGCTCGGACTGACGCGCAGGATCGTGCTGGGCGGCGGCAGCTTGGGCTGCTTCTGTGGCGGCGGTTTGGGTTCGTCGGACAGGCTGGTGCGCTGCTGGTGCAGGAAGGTGGTCACCTGGTGCCAGGCGAGATCGTTGCCGACGTTGACGTCGGTGACGATGTCGGCCAGCAGTCCCTTGCGGTGCTCACGCAGGTTCTCCGCATGCACCTGAACGCTCACCGTGTCGGTGACGCCGATCGGCCGGTGCTGGGTGATGTGGTTCTCCATATGGATGGAACCCATTGCGGCGAAGGGGAAATCGAAGGACGTGACCAAGGACATCACCGACGGGAAGGTCAGCGCGAACGGGTAGGTCAGCGGCACCTGGTTGCCGAAGCGCATCCCGGTGACCGCCGCGTAGGCGGCCACGTTGGACTGGTCGATGGTCAGTTCGTCGACTGTCACCGTGCGCTTGGGCAGCTGGTCGCCGCGCGGTACCACGGGCAGCGCGCCGGCAGCCGCCCGCAGCAGATTTTTCAGGCCGCTTGGTTGGTTCACTGCTTCCCTCTCACTCGATGACTAGGCGCCCAGCATGGCCTGGCCGCAGACCCGCACCGTATTGCCGGTCACGGCGTTCGACGCCGGATTGGCGAAATAGGCAATGGTTTCGGCGACATCGACGGGCTGGCCGCCTTGGTACAACGAGTTGAGCCGCCGCGCCACCTCACGAGTGGCCAGCGGGATCGCGGCGGTCATCTCCGTCTCGATGAACCCGGGGGCGACCGCGTTGATCGTGATGCCCTTCTCGGCCAGCTCCGGCGCCAGAGCCTGGGTGAGCCCGATCATGCCGGCCTTCGTGGTGGCGTAATTCGTCTGACCGCGGTTACCCGCAATGCCGGCCATCGAGGACAGCCCGACCACCCGGCCGCCTTCGCCAATGGTCCCGTTGCTCACCAAGCCCTCGGTAAGGCGTTGCGGGGCAAGCAAGTTCACGGCCTGAACGGCGTTCCACCGATCGTCGTCCATGTTGGCCAACAACTTGTCGCGGGTGATGCCGGCGTTGTTCACCAGGACGTCGGCCCGGCCGTCGTGGTGGTCGCGCAGGTGCGCGGTGATCTTGTCCACGGCGTCCTCGGCGGTGACGTCCAGCCACAGCGGGGTGCCGCCGACGCTGCTGGCGGTCTCGGCCAGGGTGTCCCCGGCGGACTCCACGTCGATCGCCACCACGCGTGCGCCGTCGCGGGCGAACACCTCGGCGATGGTCCGGCCGATACCCCGCGCGGCGCCGGTGACGATCGCGACCTTCCCCTCCAGCGGGCGGTCCCAGTCGGCCGGCGGCGCCGCGTCCTCGGCCCCTACGTACAAGACCTGACCGTCGACGTAAGCCGACTTACCCGACAGGATGAACCGCGCGGTCGATTCCAGGCCCGTCGCGGCCGGCTTGGCGTCCGGCGCCAGGTACACCAGGTTCACCGTGGTCCCATTGCGCACTTCCTTGGCCAGGGAGCGGGTGAAACCCTCCAGCGCGCGCTGGGCAATCCGTTCGTCGGTGCTGCCGGCGGCCTCCGGGGTGGTTCCGATCACCAGCACGCGAGCGTTGTGCTTGAGGTTGCGCAGCAGCGGGTTGAAGAAGTCGTGCAACGCCTTCAGGCCGTCCGGAGCCGTGATCCCGGTGGCGTCGAAGACCAGGCCGCCGAACGAGTCGGCCCAGCGGCCACCCAGGTTGTTGCCGACCAGGTCGTAGTCGGCGTCCAGGGCGGCCCGCAGCGGCTCGACGACCCGGCCTTCGCCGCCGATCAGCAGCGATCCGGGCAGCGGCGGCTCATCGGGGCTGTAACGGCGCAGCGGCTCGGGCTGGGGGATGCCGAGTTGCTTCGCCAGGAACGAGCCGGGAGCAGAGTTGACAACCTGCGTGAACAGATCGGACGAGCGCTTGGGGGCCACTGATCCTGCCTTCCATGTCGAGCGGGCCGGGTATAGGCACCGTATCCGGGGACGAACTTACTTCAGAGTAAGAACAGTGGGTAGTATTGCCGTCATCGCGGGTACCCCAAAATGACCCTCACAACTGACTAGCGGAGACAAAAACGTGGCCCCTGCAAGCTCTGAGCCGAAGACCAAAGCTTCTCAGAAGAGTTCCCCGGGCCGGCGGCGGGTCGCCGTGCTTGGCGGCAACCGGATCCCGTTCGGCCGGTCCGACCGAGCCTATGCCGACGCGTCCAACCAGGACATGTTCACCGCCGCGCTGAAAGGCCTGGTTGACAGGTTCGGGCTGGCCGGGGAACGGCTGGACGCAGTGGTCGGCGGTGCCGTGCTCAAACACAGCCGCGACTTCAACCTGATCCGGGAATGCGTCCTGGGCTCCGAACTCTCGTCCTACACGCCGGCATTCGACCTGCAGCAGGCTTGTGGCACCGGGCTGCAGGCGGCCATCTCGGCGGCCGACGGCATCGCCGCGGGACGCTACGAGGTGGCCGCCGCCGGTGGCGTGGACACCACGTCGGATGCGCCGATCGGGCTCGGCGAAGACTTGCGCCGCACCCTGCTGAAGGTGCGCCGGTCCAAGTCGAACCTGGAGCGGGCGAAGCTGCTGGGCGCCCTCCCCGCCAACCTCGGGCTCGACCTGCCCGCCAATTCCGAGCCCCGCACCGGCCTGTCGATGGGCGAGCACGCCGCGATCACCGCCAAGGAACTCGGGATCAAGCGCGTCGATCAGGACGAGCTGGCCGTGGCGAGCCACCGCAACATGGCCGCCGCCTACGACCGAGGCTTCTTCGACGACCTCGTCACCCCGTTCCTCGGCCTCTACCGCGACGACAACCTGCGTCCCGACGCCACGGTGGAGAAGCTGGCCAAGCTGAAGCCGGTCTTCGGCGTCAAGAACGGCGACGCGACCATGACGGCGGGCAATTCGACGCCGCTGACCGACGGCGCCTCAGTGGCGCTGCTTTCCACCGAAGAGTGGGCGTCGGCGCACTCGCTGTCACCGTTGGCCTACTTCGTCGACGCCGAGACCGCCGCGGTGGACTACGTGAACGGCAGCGACGGGCTGTTGATGGCGCCGACGTACGCCGTTCCGCGGCTTTTGGCCCGCAACGGCTTGACGCTGCAGGATTTCGACTTCTACGAGATCCACGAGGCGTTCGCCTCGGTGGTCCTGGCCCACCTGCAGGCTTGGGAATCCGAGGAGTACTGCAAGGAGCGGCTGGGCTTGGACGCCGCTCTGGGTGCCATCGACCGGTCCAAGCTCAATGTCAACGGATCGTCGCTGGCAGCGGGGCATCCGTTCGCTGCCACCGGCGGACGTATCCTCGCCCAGGCTGCCAAACAGCTTGCCGAAAAGAAGCGCGAGGCCAAGGGTTCGGGCACGGTGCGGGCGCTGATCTCGATCTGCGCCGCCGGCGGCCAAGGCGTGGCGGCGATCCTCGAGGCCTGACCGGCCGGATCAAATCAGTCGAGAGAATTTTCAATCGGGTGGTTATTCGAGGGAGCATCTGGGTACTCGCTAGTCCGGATAGCCCCGTGTTGGTGTCTGACCCCCCGACCCCGACGGCAACGCGGGGCAATCCCTAGATCGACCGCCGGTCAGCGGAGACGGGCGTACGAGAAAGGCCGCCGCTGGAGTGAGGGGATCCAGCGGCGGTCTTTTGCATGTCGGGGTTATGCCACTGGCGTGCGCCGTTCGGGCGTCGCGGGCGCAGTGGGCGTCGTTATCGAGACGGAAACGTCGCACACGTCCCGCGGCGTGTCGAGTACAAATCTTCAGTGTCGAGGGCCCAAGGTCGAGGGCCCAAGTAAAAAATCCCCCGCCTCCAACAGGAAGCGGGGGATTTTTGTGCTGATCTTTAGAAGGCAGCCTCGTCGAGCTCCATGATCTCGTTGTCCAGCGTCTCGATCACCTCGCGGGTGCTGGTCAGCAACGGCAGGAAGTTCTTCGCGAAGAACGACGCCACCGCGATCTTGCCCTCGTAGAAGGACCGCTCGGCACCGGTGGCACCGGCATCCAGCGCCTCGATGGCCACGGCGGCCTGACGCTGCAGCAACCAGCCGATGACCAGGTCGCCGACGCTCATCAGGAACCGCACCGAGCCCAGGCCGACCTTGTAGAGGCTGGTGACATCTTCCTGGGCGGCCATCAGGTAGCCGGTCAGGCTCGCAGCCATCGCCTGGACGTCGGTCAACGCCTTGCTCAGCAGCGCGCGCTCGCTCTTCAGCCGCCCGTTGCCGGACTCGCTGTCGACGAACTGCTGGATCTCGTTGGACACGTGAGCCAGCGCTACACCCTTGTCGCGGACGATCTTGCGGAAGAAGAAGTCCTGCGCCTGGATGGCGGTGGTGCCTTCGTACAACGAGTCGATCTTGGCGTCCCGGATGTACTGCTCGATCGGGTAGTCCTGCAGGAAGCCGGACCCACCGAAGGTCTGCAGGCTTTCGGTGAGCTTGGCGTAAGCCTGCTCTGAGCCGACACCCTTGACGATCGGCAGCAACAGGTCGTTGATCCTGGCGGCCAGCCCCGCGTCCACGCCGTGCACCGTCTCCGCGACCGCCGCGTCCTGGAAGGTCGCGGTGAACAGGTAGAGAGCACGCAGGCCCTCCGCGTACGCCTTCTGGGTCATCAGCGACCGGCGGACGTCGGGGTGGTGCGTGATCGTCACCCGCGGCGCGGTCTTGTCGGTCATCTGGGTGAGGTCGGCACCCTGAATGCGGGACTTGGCGTATTCCAGCGCGTTGAGGTAGCCGGTCGAGAGCGTGGCGATGGCCTTGGTGCCGACCATCATGCGGGCCTGCTCGATGACCTCGAACATCTGCGCGATGCCGTCGTGCACCTCGCCGACCAGCCAACCCTTGGCGGGCACGCCGTGCTGGCCCAGGGACAGCTCACAGGTCGCCGAGACCTTCAGGCCCATCTTGTGCTCGACGTTGGTGACGAAGACGCCGTTGCGCTCGCCCAGCTCGCCGGTCTCGGGGTCGAAGTGGAACTTCGGCACGAAGAACAGCGACAGACCCTTGGTGCCCGGGCCGGCGCCCTCGGGGCGGGCCAGGACCAGGTGGAAGATGTTCTCGAACAGGTCACCGGAGTCACCCGAGGTGATGAATCGCTTCACCCCGTCGATGTGCCAGGTGCCGTCCTCTTGCTGGACGGCCTTGGTGCGCCCGGCGCCGACGTCCGAACCGGCGTCCGGCTCGGTGAGCACCATGGTCGAACCCCAGCCGCGCTCGGCGGCCAGAACGGCCCACTTCTTCTGCTCCTCGGTACCGAGGTGGTACAGGATCTGGGCGAAACCGGCACCGCCGGCGTACATCCACACCGCCGGGTTGGCGCCCAGCAGGTGCTCGTGCAGCGCCCACATCAGCGCGCGCGGCATCGGCATGCCGCCGAGTTCCTCGTCCAGGCCGGCCTTGTCCCAGCCGGCCTCGATGACCGCGTTGACGGACTTCTTGAACGACTCGGGCAGGGTCACCTCGTGCTTGGCGGGGTCGAACACCGGCGGGTTGCGGTCGCCGTCGACGAACGAGGCGGCAACGGGACCCTCGGACAACCGGCTGATCTCGGCCAACATCTCGCGGGCAGTGTCGACGTCCAGTTCGCTGAAATCGCCTTGACCTAATGCCTTGTCAACGCCCAGTACCTCGAAAAGATTGAATTCCTGGTCGCGGACGTTGCTTTTGTAGTGGCTCACTTAGGGTCCTCCTCATTGAGAATGCCACTTGTGGTTGGGTACTAGGGCTAAGTTACCCACCAGTAACACAGTTAAAATATACCGATCGGTAACTTCAACGCAAGCGAGTGTGAGCTATATTTCACTGGCTAACTAACCAACTGGTTGGGATGGCGGTCACACCAGTCCCAAAACACCACCTCACCTGCGGCGATGACCTACTCCGAGGAGCGATGTGGGGACCGTCACGACACTTCCGATAGTGGATTTACGGGCCGATCCGGCCCTGCTCCACACCCGCCTGCGCGAGGCCGCGCACGAGGTGGGTTTCTTCTATCTCACCGGCCACGGTGTGCCCGAAGCGCTGACAGCACGCGTCCTCGATGCCGCCCGCAAGCTGTTCGCGTTGCCGCAGGCCGCCAAGGACGCCATCGCGATGGTGCGCAGCCCCCATTTCCGCGGGTATACCCGGCTCGGCGGTGAGTTGACCCGTGGCCGGGTCGACTGGCGCGAGCAGATCGACATCGGACCCGAGCGTGCGTCCATCGGCGGTCCCGGCCGTCCCGATTACCTGTGGCTGCAGGGACCCAATCAATGGCCGGCGGCCCTGTCCGACCTGCCCGGCATTGTCGCGGAATGGGACGCCGCGCTGTCCGAGGTCTCGCGCCGGTTGTTGCGGCACTGGGCGGCGTCGCTGGGCAGCCCGCCGGAGGTGTTCGACGAGGCGTTCGCCGAAACGCCCGCGACGCTGATCAAGATCGTCCGGTATCCCGGCCAAGCCGCCGGCCCCCAGGGCGTCGGCGCGCACAAGGACTCCGGGGTGCTCACGCTGCTTTTGGCCGAGCCGGACAGCCGCGGGCTGCAGGTTCGGCTACCGCAGGGCGATTGGATTGACGTGCCGGCGCTGCACGGCGCGTTCGTCGTCAACATCGGCGAATTACTCGAGGTCGCCACCGGCGGCTACCTACGCGCCACCGAGCACCGGGTGGATCTGAGCGCCGCGACCTCGGACCGCATCTCGGTGCCCTACTTCTTCAATCCGCGTCTCGACGCGCAGCTGCCGGTGCTGTCCCTGCCGGCCAAGCTAGTGGGCGCCGGGACCGCCCGCACCGAGGATCCGGCTGACCCTATCCACACTGTCTATGGCCGGAACGCGTGGAAGAGCAGGCTTCGCGCGCACCCGGATGTGGCTGCCGCACACGGATATGCACCGGGTACGCTCGAAACGGAGAATCCCGTTCTCGGCGCGAGGGGCGAATGAAGTCGGTGAGTTCGAATAACAATCTGACGCCACTGTCACTGCGTGAGGCCTTCGGTCATTTTCCGTCCGGTGTGGTGGCGATCGCCGCCGAAGTCGATGGTGTCCGGGAAGGACTCGCGGCCAGCACGTTCGTGCCGGTCTCCCTGGAGCCGCCGCTGGTGTCGTTCTGTGTGCAGAACACCTCGACGACCTGGCCGAAGCTGAAAGGCGTGCCGACACTGGGAATCAGCGTGCTCGGCGAAACCCACGACGCGGCCGCACGCACCCTGGCCGCCAAGACCGGGGACAGGTTCGCGGGCTTGGAGACGGTGTCCAGCGAGACCGGGGCCGTGTTCATCAAAGGCACCGCGCTATGGCTGGAGAGCGCGATCGAGCAAATGATTCCCGCGGGGGACCACACCATCGTGGTGCTGCGGGTCAGTGAGGTCACCGTCGACGCCGAGGTGACACCGATCGTGTTTCACCGCAGCGCCTTCCGCCGGCTCGGCGTCTAGGGGCGCTCGCTCAGTTTCTGTTGGTACATCCGGATACGCTGCTCGATCTCGGCGGCGTCGGCAGCCCGCCCTTCTTTGCGCGCCAGGTCGGCGCGGACGGACAACTCCCGGATCGCCTTTCGGATCTCGTCGATGCTGGTTGTTGCTCGCATACCCCTCGGGTACCCGCAACGGTTGGTGCTTACCGCCGGAAAAGCTTGTTACCCAGCCACACGATCGGGTCGTACTTACGGTCCGCGACCCGCTCTTTCATCGGGATCAGCGCGTTGTCGGTGATCTTGATGTTCTCCGGGCACACCTCGGTGCAGCACTTGGTGATGTTGCAGTAGCCCAGGCCGTGCTCCTCCTGCGCCTGGTCGCGCCGGTCCAGAGTGTCCAGTGGGTGCATCTCCAGCTCAGCGATCCGCATCAGGTATCGCGGCCCGGCGAACGCCTGCTTGTTCTCCTCGTGGTCACGGATGACGTGGCAGACGTTCTGACACAGGAAGCACTCGATGCACTTGCGGAACTCCTGCGACCGCTGCACGTCGACCTGCGCCATCCGGTACTCACCCGGCTGCAGCTCCTTCGGCGGGGCGAAGGACGGGATCTCGCGTGCCTTCTCGTAGTTGAAGGACACGTCGGTCACCAGGTCGCGGATCACGGGGAACGTACGGATCGGGGTGACGGTGACGACCTCGTTCTCCTCGAACGTCGACATCCGGGTCATGCACATCAGCCGTGGCTTGCCGTTGATCTCCGCCGAGCAGGATCCGCACTTGCCCGCCTTGCAGTTCCAGCGCACGGCGAGGTCCGGTGTCTGGGTCTGCTGCAGACGGTGGATGACGTCGAGCACCACCTCGCCCTCGTTGACCTCGACGGTGAATTCCTCGAGCGCACCGCCGGTGTCGTCGCCGCGCCAGACCCGCATGCTCGCGTTGTAACCCATTACGCTCTCCGTTCCGGATGCTCGGTGAGCTCTTCGTCGGTGTAGTACTTCTCCAACTCCGAGATTTTGAAGAGCTCAAGCAGGTCTTGCCGCATCGGCACTTGCGGCTGGCGGCTGATGTCGATGTGCGGGCCGTCCACCTCGGCGTTGTTGAGCCGGCACACCAGCAGCGTGTTGCGCCAGCTGGAGTCCATGCCGGGGTGGTCGTCGCGGGTGTGGCCGCCCCGGCTTTCGGTGCGCTCCAGCGCAGCCCGGGCCACGCACTCGCTGACCAGCAGCATGTTGCGCAGGTCGATCGCCAGGTTCCAGCCGGGGTTGTACTCGCGACCGCCCTCGACCTGCACGTTCTGGTAACGCTTCCAGAGCTCGTCCAGCAGTGTCAGCGCCTTGGTGATCTCGTCTTCCTTGCGGATGATGCCGACCAGGTCGTTCATCACGTGCTGCAGGTCCAGCTGCAGGGCGTACGGGTTCTCCGGCGCGGCGCCGTCAGCCGGCGGGTCGAACACCTTGAGGGCCTGCTTGGCGGCGTAGTCGACGGCCTCCTGCGAAACGGCGGGACGGTTGGCCAGCCCCCGCACGTAGTCAGCGGCGCCCAGGCCGGCGCGCCGGCCGAAGACCAGCAGGTCGGACAGGGAGTTGCCGCCCAGCCGGTTGGAGCCGTGCATACCGCCCGAGCACTCGCCCGCGGCGAACAGCCCGGGCACCTTGGCCGCGCCGGTGTCGGCGTCGACCTCGACCCCGCCCATCACGTAGTGGCAGGTGGGTCCGACTTCCATCGGCTCCTTGGTGATGTCGACGCCGGCCAGCTCCTTGAACTGGTGATACATCGAGGGCAGCCGACGCTTGATCTCCTCGGCCGAGAGCCGGGACGCGATGTCGAGGTAGACACCGCCGTGCGGCGTACCGCGGCCGGCCTTGACCTCGGAGTTGATGGCGCGAGCCACCTCGTCACGGGGCAGCAGGTCCGGGGTACGACGGGCCGAGTCGTTGTCCTTGAGCCACGCGTCGGCCTCTTGCTCGTCCTCGGCGTACTGGCCCTTGAACACGGCCGGGATGTAGCCGAACATGAACCGCTCGTCGTCGCTGTTCTTCAGCACGCCGCCGTCGCCGCGAACACCCTCGGTGACCAGAATCCCCTTGACGCTGGGGGGCCACACCATGCCGGTGGGGTGGAACTGGACGAACTCCATGTTGATCAGCGTCGCGCCGGCCCGCAGTGCGAGCGCGTGCCCGTCGCCGGTGTACTCCCAGGAGTTGGAGGTCACCTTGAACGACTTACCGATCCCGCCGGTGGCCAGCACCACCGCGGGGGCCTCGAACAGGATGAACTTGCCGCTCTCCCGCCAGTAACCGAACGCACCGGCAATCCGCCCCTCGTCCCCTGAGCCGTCCTTGATCAGCTCGGTGATCGTGCACTCGGCGAATACCCTGATGCGTGCGTCGTAATCGCCGAACTCGGCGAAGTCCTCCTGCTGCAGCGAGACGATTTTCTGCTGCATGGTGCGGATCAGTTCCAAGCCGGTGCGGTCGCCGACGTGGGCGAGCCGCGCGTAGGTGTGGCCGCCGAAGTTGCGCTGGCTGATCCGGCCGTCCTTGGTGCGGTCGAAGAGCGCGCCGTAGGTCTCCAGCTCCCAGACCCGGTCGGGGGCTTCTTTGGCGTGCAGCTCGGCCATCCGCCAGTTGTTGAGGAATTTGCCGCCGCGCATGGTGTCGCCAAAGTGGGTCTGCCAGTTGTCTTTCGGGTTGGCGTTACCCATCGAGGCCGCGCAACCGCCTTCGGCCATGACGGTGTGCGCCTTGCCGAACAACGACTTGGAAACCACCGCCACCTTCTGACCGCGTTCGCGCGCCTCGATGACGGCACGCAAACCTGCGCCGCCGGCACCGATCACGACCACGTCGTAGGCGTGCCGTTCGACCTCAACCATGAAACCTCACTCAGCTTTTTGTCCGAATCGATGAATTGGCTCAGTGGCCAATGAATCTCAAGTCAGAGATGGTGCCGCTGGCGACCAGCGCAACGTAGAAGTCGGTCAGCATCAGCGTGCCCAGCGTGATCCAGGCGAATTGCTTGTGCCGGACGTTGATCTTGCTGATCTGCTCCCAGATCCAATACCGCACAGGGTGTTTGGAGAAGTGCTTGAGGCGGCCGCCGGTGACGTGCCGGCAGGAGTGGCAGGACAGCGTGTAGATCCAGAGCATGATGACGTTGCCGAGCAGGATCAGATTGCCCAGGCCGAAACCGAATCCGCCCGGTCCGGTTTCGGAATGGAACGCCACGATCGCGTCGTAGGTGTTGATCACCGAGATGATGCCGGCGATGTAGAAGAAGTACCGGTGCGAGTTCTGGATGATCAGCGGGAATCTGGTCTCACCCGTGTAGTGCACCCGCGGCTCGGCCACCGCGCACGCCGTCGGCGACTGCCAGACCGTGCGGTAGTAGGCGCCGCGGTAGTAGTAGCAGGTAAGCCGGAACAACAGCAGGAACGGCAGCGTCAGTGCCGCATACGGCAGCCACCACACGTCCGGCAGGATCTGCGGCCAGAATTCGCTGGCCTTGCCGCAGGCGGTGCTGACGCAGGGGGAGTAGAAGGGCGTCAGGTAGTGGTACTGCGGGACGTAGAAGTACTGCTGCTGGAACGCGCGCGCCGTCGCGTAGATGACGAATGCTGCAAAGCCCAGATTGATCCGCAGCGGCTGTAGCCACCACTTCTCCGGGCGGAGCGTCTTCTGCGCGATTTGGGCGCGCGTAGGTGAAAAGACGCCGGACTCAGAACGGCTCGCCGCTGGTGCGCTCATCTAGATGTGTTCCTCTTCGAACGGGCTGTTAGTCCGAAGGTTACACAGGGGAACCGCCTGTTCTTGAGGCGGGCGTCGCCGTCAGTACCGGCTGTGACCTCCGACACCCTCGTCGTCGACATCGCGCCAGAAGTCGCTGTCGTACTGGGTGTCGGGGATGGCGATCTTCTCGCCGGACTGCTGAACCGTCGCGCGGGCGAGGTCCAATTCGGCCACGTCCGTGTCGAGTAGCTGAATATCGCTGAGAATCCGGTCGGCGTCGATGATGATGCGCCGGGTGGCCGGGTTGTCGCCGTACCGTGCTTTCAGCGAGGTGACGCACCGCCGCAGGCCCCGCATGAGGTCGTGCAGTTCGGTGAGTTCGGTAGTCGTGGACAATGCGTGCTCCCTGTGGCTGAAGGTGTTACGGATCACAGTACGTCAACCGATAATATCCGCTTCTTCGCATACCGCACGGGGAGAAAGCAGCGCGCCATGCCGCAAGTACCTGGCCAGTCCGAACGCGCCCGGGCGCTGCTGGATCTGCACCAGCGGGGGAACCCGGTGGTGCTGCCGACGGTGTGGGACGCCTGGTCGGCCCGGCTGGCGGTGCAGGCCGGGTTCGTCGCCCTGACCGTGGGCAGCCATCCGCTGGCCGATTCGATCGGCAAAGCCGACAACGAGGGCATGTCGTTCGATGATGTGCTGGCCCGCGTCGCTCAAATCACCGCGGCCGTTGCGGAATTGGGGTCGGTGCCGGTGTCGGTCGACATCGAGTCCGGCTACGGGCTGCCGGCGGCACGCCTGATCGAGGGTCTGGTGGGCGTCGGCGCGGTCGGACTCAACATCGAGGACACGGTGCATTCCGAAGGCGGGCGGTTGCGGTCATCCGCCGAACACGCCGAACTCGTCGGCGCATTGCGCGCAGCGGCGGACGCCACCGGCGTGCACGTGGTGATCAACGCCCGCACCGATGTGTTCCTGCGCAACGGCGCTCTGCAGGACGCCGGCCCCGACACGACTGACCTGGTGGATGTGGCCGTCGCGCGGCTGACCGAGGCCGCCGGCGCGGGAGCCGACGTGCTCTATCCCGTGGGGCGCCACGAACCGGAAACGTTGCGCCGCTTGGCAACCGAGCTGCCTCTGCCGGTCAACGCGATCGCGGCGCCGGACCAGGACGACCCCGCCGCTTTCGGTCCGCTGGGCGTGGCCCGCATCAGCTTCGGGCCGTTCCTGCAATACGCGCTGTCGGCCAGGGCGAACGAGCTGCTCGCCCGCGGGCGCTGACACGGCTGACAAAACGACGCCGCCGGGCGTGGTCGGCCCGTAGGCGCCCCGCCCGGCGGCTCGGCTCGGTTACTTGGTGATCGCGATGCGTTTTGGCTCAGTGCCCGCGTAGGCACCGGCCACCCGTACGGTCAGCACGCCCGCGTCATACGACGCCGCGATGGCCTCGCTGGTGACGTGAGCCGGCAGCTGGAACGACCGGCGGAACGAGCCGTAACGGATCTCCCGCAGGGTGCGTCCGTCCCGGTCCTCGGAATGCTCGTCGCGGTGTTCGCCATGGATCACCAGGCGACCGCCCTCGACCTCCACGTTGACGTCCTTTTCGACGTCGACACCGGGCAGCTCGAGGCGGACCACGGCGTCCTCGCCGTCCTTGACGATCTCAGCGGCGGGGGTAAAACCCATGTTCACCGGCTTGAACCAGTCCGCGGAAGCCGGACCGAAAAAGTCCCGCAGCCATCGGTCGGTGTCCCACGCCGGTCGCGACCACAAGGCGAGATTGCTCATGGATAACTCCTTATTCTTCGTTGTGAGTTTGCTGAACCCGACGCTGTGTTGGTCGGCTACCCAGTAAAACCTGAGTCGCCTACGCTAAAGTTCCACTTGGGCGTTCGCCGCAAGCGAACGGGGTCACACAGACAATTGACAGGTGTGATGTCGGCGTGATGCACGTGTCACATTTCGCGTCATTTTCGGCAACATCGCCTTCGTAGTCTCTTGGCATGTCTTCTGCCGGAACTACTACTCGTGCGCGCCCGGATGTCCGGCGCGTCGTCGTGGTCGGTCACGGCATGGTCGGTCACCGGTTCGTCGAGGCGCTGCGTGCCCGGGATACCAGCAACAGTTGGTTGATCACCGTGCTGGCCGAAGAGGCCGACGCAGCATATGACCGCGTCGGCCTGACCTCCTACACCGAGAGCTGGGACCGCACCAAGCTGGCGCTACCGGGCAATGACTACGCCGGTGACGAACGGGTCGAGCTGCTACTGGACACCCGCGTCGTCGAAATCGATCGCGAGACAAAGGCAGTGGTGACTGCCGACGGTGACCGACACGCCTACGACGTGCTGGTCCTGGCCACCGGCTCCTACGCCTTCGTCCCGCCCGTGCCCGGTCACGACCTGCCGTCGTGCCACGTCTACCGGACCCTGGACGACCTCGATGCCATCCGCGCCGGAGCGCAACGCACGGTGGAGGGCGGTCGCGGCGCCGGAGTGGTGATCGGTGGTGGGCTACTGGGTCTGGAAGCGGCGAATGCACTGCGTCAATTCGGATTACAGACGCACGTCGTCGAGATGATGCCGCGGCTGATGGCCCAGCAGGTCGACGAGGCCGGCGGTGCGCTGCTGGCCAGGATGATCGGTGACCTCGGCATCGCCATCCACGTCGGAACAGGCACCGAATCCATTGCTGCCGTGGCTGATTCAGACACAGTTCAGGTGAGCCTCTCCGACGGGCAGATGATCGACGCCGGCGTGGTGATCTTCGCGGCCGGTATCCGCCCACGCGACGAGTTGGCGCGTGCGGCCGGCCTGGCTGTGGCGCCGCGCGGCGGTGTCATGACCGACTTGTCCTGCCGCACTAGCGATCCCGACATCTTCGCGGTGGGTGAGGTGGCCGCGATCGAGGGCCGGTGCTACGGATTGGTCGGGCCCGGCTACACCAGCGCCGAGGTGGTGGCCGACCGCCTGCTCGACGGAGTCGCGGAATTCCCCGAAGCCGACCTCTCCACCAAGCTCAAGCTGCTCGGCGTGGACGTGGCCAGCTTCGGCGATGCGATGGGCACCACGGCGAACTGCCTCGAGGTCGTCATCAACGACGCGGTCAACTGCACCTACGCCAAGCTGGTGTTGTCCGACGACGCCAAGACGCTGTTGGGCGGGGTGCTGGTGGGCGACGCCTCGTCCTACGGAGTGCTGCGGCCGATGGTCGGCAGCGAGCTGCCGGGCGACCCGCTGGCGCTGATCGCGCCGGCCGGTGACGGAGCCGGCGCCCTGGGCATCGGCGCGCTGCCGGATTCCGCGCAGATCTGCTCCTGCAACAACGTCACCAAGGGCGATTTGAAGTGCGCCATCGCCGACGGGTGCGCCGACGTGCCCGCGCTGAAGGCGTGCACCTCGGCGGGCACCTCGTGCGGGTCATGTGTTCCGCTGCTCAAGCAGCTGCTCGAAGCCGAGGGCGTGGAGCAGTCCAAGGCGCTGTGTGAGCACTTCTCGCAGTCGCGGGCGGAGCTGTTCGAGATCATTTCCGCCACCGAGGTCCGCACCTTCTCCGGGCTGCTGGAGCGCTTCGGCCGCGGGAAGGGCTGCGACATCTGCAAGCCCGTCGTCGCCTCGATCCTGGCGTCCACCGGATCGGACCACATCCTGGACGGCGAGCAGGCCGCGCTGCAGGATTCCAACGACCACTTCCTGGCCAACATCCAGAAGAACGGTAGCTATTCGGTGGTGCCGCGGGTGCCCGGTGGCGACATCAAGCCCGAGCACCTGATCCTGATCGGGCAGATCGCGCAGGACTTCGGCCTCTACACCAAGATCACCGGCGGTCAGCGGATCGACATGTTCGGTGCCACGGTGGATCAACTGCCGGCGATCTGGAAGCGGTTGGTCGACGCCGGGATGGAGTCGGGCCACGCCTACGGGAAGGCGTTGCGCACCGTGAAGAGCTGCGTGGGCAGCGACTGGTGCCGGTACGGGCAGCAGGACTCGGTGCAACTGGCCATCGACCTCGAGCTGCGCTACCGCGGGCTGCGGGCGCCCCACAAGATCAAGCTGGGCGTGTCCGGCTGCGCGCGGGAATGCGCCGAGGCGCGTGGCAAGGACGTAGGCATCATCGCCACCGAGAAGGGCTGGAACCTCTACGTCGGCGGCAACGGCGGGATGACGCCCAAGCATGCGCAATTGCTGGCCGGCGACCTGGACACCGCGACGCTGGTCCGCTACATCGACCGCTTCCTCATGTACTACATCCGCACCGCGGACCGCCTGCAGCGCACCGCACCGTGGGTGGAGTCGTTGGGACTGGACCACGTGCGGGAGGTCGTTTGCGACGACTCACTAGGGCTGGCCGAGGAATTCGAGGCCGCCATGGAGCGCCACGTCGACAACTACAAGTGCGAATGGAAGGGCGTGCTCGAGGACCCCGACAAGCTGTCGCGGTTCGTCTCGTTCGTCAACGCGCCCGACACCGCCGACCCCACCGTTACCTTCACCGAACGTGCCGGACGCAAAGTTCCTGTGCCCATTGGCATTCCGCGCGTCCGATCCTAACCAAGGAGGAACCATGACACTTCTCAACGACATTCAGGTTTGGACCACCGCCTGCGACTACGACCACCTGATCCCGGGCCGTGGTGTCGGCGTCCTGCTGGACGACGGCTCTCAGGCCGCGCTGTTCCGGCTTGATGACGGCTCGGTGCACGCGGTGGGCAACATCGATCCCTTCTCCGGGGCCGCGGTGATGTCGCGGGGCATCGTCGGCGACCGCGCCGGCCGGGTCACGGTGCAGTCGCCGATCCTCAAGCAGGCCTTCGCCCTCGACGACGGAACTTGCCTGGACGACCCGAAGGTGTCGGTGCCGGTGTACCCGGTGCGCCTGACCGCCGACGGACAGGTTCAGGTCGGTCGGTACGACCTCGAACGGATGGCTGCCTAATCGATCTTGCCGACGAGGTAGCGCTGCATCGTCGGACCGATCGCATCAACCAGTTGTTCGACTGTCATCGAGTGCAACGGTTCGGAACGGACCCCGTAACGCATGATGCCCAGCCCAACGAGCTGAGAAGCGCACAGTGACGCCCGAACAGCGATCTTGTCGGCGCCCAGCATCTTGAGCAGCGGGTTGAACACCGGACCGATGAACATCGACTGCACGATTTCGGCGGTCTTGGACAGGCCGGTCGAAGCGATCGCGCTCGCGGCAAAAGGCCCACCACCGGCGGCATCCCAGGTGGTGATCAGCATGTACAGCGTACGGCGGCCCACCTGATTGACACTGCCGGTGAAGATGCGGTCGATGAACTCTGGTGTGCTGAAAGGCAAACGCAGCATCTTTGCCACATCGTCGAGGAGTCCACGCGAGGGCTCTTCGTTACGGGCCATGTTGCCAGGATTACCCCGGATGCCCGCAAACATCAAGTGTCGTTGGTCACGCCGTCCGGGAATAGCGCCCGGTGACCGCAGGTATGGCGGCGCTACGGAAGCGGTTCGCCACCAAGCGCGCCATGCCCGGATCGGTGCCCAACGGCGGCGTCACCAGGTCGGCCCCGGAATCACGCAGCCGTTCTTGAAACAGCCCGTCGGCCAGCAGGTAGGACGCGATGACCACGCGGCGCGCACGCCGGCGCCGAGCGTCGGCCACTGCCTGCGCCACCGTCGGAGAACTGGTCGAGGCAAAGCCGAGATCGACTCGGGATCCGGTCAATGCGGACAGCGCTGCCGCAGCGCTGTGTAAGTCGTTGCGCGCACATGGATCCGAGGTGCCGGCAGCGGCCAGGATCACCGAATCGCCTGGGCGCCAACCGGATGTGAGAAGGTTCTGGCCCAGTATCCGGGTAACTTCCGGGCTGGGTCCCAACGCCCGGGTGACGGTGACGTCCGGGTGCCCGCTGGCCTCGATGTGTGCGGGCAGGTCGGTGCGGACGTGATAGCCGCGAGACAGGAACGCCGGCACCACAATTGCGGGCCCGTCGTGGCCACCTGCGGACAGGCCGGAAAGCACCTCGCTCGGAGTGGGTCCGAGCACGTCGACGAACGCGACATGGACGGCGCGGTCGAGCAGCTCACTGACGAGGGCGGCGAGGTCACCCACCATTGCGACGCCCGACGCGCGGCGGGTGCCGTGCGCGGTCAAGATCAGGCTCATGCGGCGTCCGGACCGGTATCGAGGGCCAGCCGATATCCGCGCTTGACCACCGTTGCGACGATGTTTCTGTCGCCCAGGGCGGTTCGGAGCCGCAGTACGGCGGTGTCCACGGCGTGTGTGTCATCGCCGTTGCCGGGCAGCACCCGCAGCAGTTCGTTGCGCCCGACGACGTCGCCGGGTCGGTGGGCCAGCGCGCGCAGAATCGACATTCCCGATCCCGACACCGTCTTGACCGATCCGTCCACCAGGACGCAGGTTCCCCTGATCTCCAGCAGGTGGCCGGCCGCTTTCACGCTGCAGGAGCCCAGCAGTGGCAGTTCTTCGGCGATGTGACGGGCCAAGGCCCCCAACCGCATTCGTTCGGGAGCAGAGGTGGGTACGCCCCGCCGGATCAGTGGGCGGGACGTCACCGGGCCCACACACATCGCGTGTACGCCGGTGCGCAGTGCGTCGAGCACCTGGTCTTCGAGGTCCAGTTCGCGGCTGCGTTCCAGCACCGCCACCGCCGCGGGCGCGGATGTGAAGGTCACCGCATCGAACTGGCGACGGGCGATGCCGGTGACCAGCTGATCGAACTCACCGCCCAAAGAAACTGGCATCCAACGGTATACCCGGATGGGGACCACCTCGGCGCCGGCGGAACGGAGCCCGGCCATGAATTCGGGGAACGGATCCCAACCGTCGGCGGCGCCGTGCAATTGGATCGCGATGCGCTTGCCCGAAAAATCAGACTGAAGCAGGTATTCCAGCACCTCCTGCGAGGATTCCGATTCCGGGGACCATTCCTCGCGTAATCCGGCGGCACGCAGAGCGCCGGTCGCTTTCGGCCCACGCGACACGACCCGAGCGGACGACAACGCATCGATGAGTTCGGTGGCCAAGCCCCATCCCTCGGCGGCGGCCACCCAGCCGCGAAACCCGATGCCGGTGTGGGCGACCAGAATATCCGGCGGGTCGGCGATCAACGCCTCGGTGTTACGGTGCAGTTCGTCGTCGTCGGGCAGTGCGATCATGCTGATCGCGGCGGCGCTGAATACCTCGGCACCGTGTCGGCGCAGCAGGGCACACAGCTCCTCGGAACGACGAGCTGATGTCACTGCGATCCGGTAACCAGTCAGTGGCGCAGACGGTGGCTGGGCCATACCACTTGTGTATGCCTGACACATTTCCATCGCGTTACCTGGCAATTGCCGCCGCATTGCTGTCGGCTGCGTTCTTCGTCACAGGGGTGGTGGGCCGGCGTACGTACATCACCCAGGTGAGCCACGCGGCAACGACATAGGACGCCAGGAAGGCCCAATATGCGGCTGTCTCAGTGCCGCTGCGCAGGTAGGACTCCCGCAGGGCCAGGTTGATGCCGACGCCACCGAGTGCGCCCACCGCCGCGCAGAATCCGATCAGCGAGCCCGACATCGCGCGTGCCCATTGCCGCTGCTGCGCCTCGGTGAGGTCCAGCGATCGGCTGCGTGCTTCGAAGATCGACGGGATCAGCTTGAACACCGAACCGTTGCCCATGCCGGCCAGGATGAACAGCGCGATGAAGCCGACGACGTAACCGATCAGCGAGGCGCCGCTGGTACCGGGCCGGTTGTCGTCATGGGTGCTGATGCCCACCAGCAGGCCGGCGGCCACGATCATGCCGGCGAGTACGGCCAGGGTGACCCGGCTGCCACCGATGCGGTCGGACAGCCGGCCGCCGTAGATCCGGGCCAGTGAACCCAACAGCGGTCCCACAAAAGCGATCTGGGCCGCGTGCAGGGACGCGTGCGCAACGGTTTCGCCGTGCGCCTCGAAGTTGACCAGCAACACCTGACCGAACGCGAAGGCGAATCCGATCCAGGAGCCGAACGTGCAGATGTAGAGCAGCGATATCGCCCAGGTGTGCGAGACAGAAAGGATGGCGCGCATGGCATTCGGCGGCGTGGCGTGATCGAGGTTGTCCATGAACAACGCGGCCGCGACCCCCACGACCGCGAGCAGCACCAGGTAGATCGCGCACACCCAGTACGGCGCTTGATGTCCGGCCGTGGCCAGAGCCAACAACCCGATCAGTTGGATCACGGCCACACCGAGGTTGCCGACGCCGGCGTTGATGGCCAGGGCGGCGCCTTTGAGCCGTTGCGGGTAAAAGGCATTGACGTTGGCCAGCGACGCCGCGTAGTTCCCACCGCCCAGGCCGGTGAGTGCCGCGCACACCAGGTACGGCCACAGCGGCAGGCCCGGGTTGGCCAGCAACACGATGGTGCCGGCGGTGGGAATCAGCAACACGAAGGCCGAGAACACCGTCCAGTTGCGGCCACCGAATCGCGCGATGCCCAACGTGTACGGGATGCGCGCGCAGCCGCCGGCCAAGGTGGCCACAGCGCCCAGCAACAACTTGTCACTGGCCGAGAAGCCGTACACCGCTGCCGGCATGAACAGTGTCATCACCGACCACAGTGACCAGATCGAGAACGCGACGTGATCACCGGCGGTGGTGCAGAGCAGATTTCGGCGCGCAATCTTATTGTTGCCGGCCTCCCAGGCCGCTACGTCCTCGGGATTCCATTCGGTGATGTGATGGTTACGGCCCACTCGACTGCCCAACCTTTCTGGGCACCTCAGCGGCACCTCGATGTCCAAGAGGCTTGCGCCGCGGTCTGTTTCGATGCTCACATCGATAATGGACGGCAGTCAACTCGAGAGGGCCGATATCGGCTGTAAGTTGAATTCCAGTTGTCTGCAAAGTCGCTGACAACTGGAATTCCAGTGAGATCCGTTACATCCGCATCTACACCCGGATCTATACGTAAGCCAGACCCGGGCTCGCCGCACCGCTTGCCGGGCTGACTGCCCGAAGTGGCCTGCGCACGTACACCGCCCACGTCAGCAGTGCAGCGGCCACGTAGAACCCGACGAACACCCAGAACGCTGACGTCGCATTGCCGCTGGCCAGGTAGGACTGGCGCAGCGCGAGATTGACGCCGACGCCACCCAAAGCGCCGATCGCTCCGGCGAATCCGATCAGTGCACCGGACATGGAACGCGACCACTGCCGGCGCTGCGTCTCGTCGAGTCCGAGGCCGTGGCTGCGAGCCTCGAAAATCGACGGAATCATCTTGTACACCGAGCCGTTGCCGATGCCGGACAGAATGAACAACGCCACGAATCCCGCGATGTAGCCGATCATCACCGTTGTCGGTGCCGGTCCGTGGTGGTGCTCGGCGAAAGTGCTTCCGCTGACCAGGATTCCGGCCGCAATGATCATGGCGCAGAAGACACCCAGGGTGACGCGGCCGCCCCCGATCCGGTCGGCCAGCCGGCCGCCGTACACCCGCGACAACGAGCCCAGAAGTGGCCCGAGGAAGGCGATCTGCGCGGCGTGCAGCGCGGCGTGCGCGGAGGACTGGCCGCTGGCCATGAAGTTGATCTGCAACACCTGGCCGAACGCGAACGAGAACCCGATGAACGAGCCGAAGGTGCCGATGTAGAGCAGCGAAACCACCCAGGTGTGCGGCTCGGCCAGCACCTTGACCATGGTGTTCATTTCGATGCGGTATTGCGGCAAATTGTCCATGTACAGCGCGGCGCCGACCCCGGCGACGGCCAGCAGCACCAAATAGATGGCGCACACCCAGTACGGCTGACGATCACCAACGGTCGCGATCACCAGCAGCCCGACCAGCTGGATCATGGGCACTCCGAGGTTGCCCCCGCCCGCATTGAGCGCCAACGCCCAGCCCTTGAGCCGTTGCGGGTAGAAGGCGTTGATGTTGGTCATGGAGGAGGCGAAGTTACCGCCGCCGAACCCGGCCAGCGCGGCGCACCCCAGGTAAGGCCACAACGGCAGACCCGGATGTGCCAGCAGATACAGGGTCAAGACGGTGGGGATCAGCAGGACCGTCGCGGACAAGATCGTCCAGTTGCGACCGCCGAACTTCGCGGTGGCGAAGGTGTACGGAAAGCGCAGGCAGCCGCCGACCAGTGTGGCGGTGGCGCCGAGCAAGAACTTGTCGCCCGCCGAGAAGCCGTAGACCGATGCGGGCATGAACAGCACCATCACCGACCATAGGGACCAGATGGAGAACCCGATGTGTTCGGCGATCACCGACCAGATCAGGTTGCGCCGCGCGATGTTCTTGTTGCCCGCTTCCCAGGCCACCACATCCTCGGGGTCCCAGTCGGAAATCACGTGCGAACGGCCCCTCAGTGACCTCCGAAACTCGGCGAACATGCAGACTCCTTACGTCATCGATTGCCGATCACGCTAGGAATGCTTTGTTGCGCGAGCGCTTCTGGCAGTGACCCGGGGATGAATTTCGGATCACCGAACCGCACTGCGGTGTGTGAGGGGCTCGACTACCGTCGGGCTACCAGACGTCTCCGTCGCGCCAATCGCATGTCAATTCCGCAGAGGTGTCCAGCCGGACGCTCACCGGGAGGACGAACACCGTTCCATCGTCCTCGGGTGTGCGGGTCCTTCCGGTGGGGGTCAGCACCGACGTCGGACCGAGCCAGGGCAGCCAGCCGCGGGCGGCATAGAGGCGGCGGGCCTGCACGGTGGAACTGAGCGCCCCGAGTTGGTAGGCGCCGCGCATCACCTGCTCGACGCCGTCGAGGAGCGCGTGTACCAGCCCTTGTCCTCGCCAATCTTCGCGCACCGCAACACCTTCGACGTAGCCGCAGCGTAATGCCCGGCCCTGGTACAGCAGTCGTCGCTGCACCACCGAGGCGTGCGCGATGATCGCGCCGTGGTGCCAGATCAGCGCGTGCATCCCGCCCAGCGCGTGGTCCCAGTCGGTATCGGCGAAGTCGCCGGCGAACGCCCCAGTCACCATCTGGCAGATCCCGCGTCGCGTCTCGCCGTCGAGATCCGCGGTGTGTACCAGCCGTGCGGTGTGCACGATCCTGTTCTACCAGCCCGGGTTCATCACGCCCGACGGGGTCGCGCCCAGTGCAGTCGCACGTGCTGACCCGGCCGCACCTGCGCCAATTTGTCGATGTCTTCGTCGATCACCACGCCGATCACCGGGTAGCCGCCCGTGATCGGATGATCGGGACCCAGGACCACCGGTAATCCGTTGGGCGGCACTTGAATTGCACCGCGCACCACACCCTCGCTGGGCAGCTGCCGGTCCGGGTTGCGGTGCTGCAGCGGTCGCCCGGTCAGGCGCATGCCCACCCGGTCGCTGCGGTCGGATGCCACCCAATCGGTATGCACCAGGGCGTCGGGATCGACGAACCAGTCGTCGCGTGGCCCCGGGATCGCCAGCAACTCCACCGCATCGTCGGTGATCGCGGCGACCGGGGCCTGCTCGAGTTCCGGGAAGTCGGCGGTGTGTTCGCCCACCGGCAGTACATCGCCGGGTTGCAGTGGCAGCGGCCCGATCTCCGACAGCACGTCATAACTGCGCGAGCCCAGAACCGGTGTGACACCGATGCCGCCGCGTACCGCCAGATACGACCGTAGGCCGGCTCGGGGCGTGCCCAACGAAATCACCTGACCATCCCGCACGTGGTGAATGCTGTTTGTGCCGAACATGATTCCGCTCACAGTCGGATCCGTATCGGCTCCGGTGACCGCGATGTCGAGGTCGCCGCCGCGGACCCGGACCGACAGACCGCCGAACGTCACTTCGACGGTGGCCCAGTCGTCAGGGTTGGCGACCAGCCGGTTGGCCAGCGCGTGCGAGCGACGGTCGGCGGCGCCGGACCGGCCGACACCGAGGTGGGCCAGTCCGGCCCTGCCGAGGTCCTGCACCAGGGCGAGCGGTCCGCTGCGCAGCACTTCCAGAGTCGTCATGGCCAGCCTCCTAATGCGCCCGGAACCGGACCGATGTGCCCCGGGTCAGCAACGCGGGGTCCGGTCGGTCGACATCCCACATCACCGCGTCGGTGTGCCCGATGATCTGCCAGCCGCCGGGTGACCGGCGCGGGTAGACCGCGCTGAACTCACCGGCCAGGCCCACCGACCCGGCCGGCACCGACGTGCGAGGTTCGGTTCGGCGCGGCACCCGAAGCCGCTCGTCACCGCCGATCAGATACGCGAATCCCGGGGCGAACCCGCTGAATCCGACGCGCCACGGGGTGCTGGTGTGCGCATTGATCACCTGCGCGGTGCTCAGGCCGGTAACTCGAGCGACCTCGGCCAGATCGGGACCGTCATACACGACGTCGATCACCACCTCCCGGGCCGGCTCGCTCAGCGACTCGGCGGATTCCGGCGCCACCCGGAGCTTGCGCAGGCGTTGGCGGGTCATGCCCTGAAAGCGCGGGCCGTGCAACTTCACCAGGACGGTGCGGGACGCGGGGACGATGTCGACGACGCCGGGCAGGGCGGCGGCGCGCAGCGCATCGCCCCACGCCAGTACTTCGGCGGTGCTGCCGCACTGCAGCAGCAAAGCCTGGTCCCCATAGTCGACGACATCACAAGCCAACTCGGTGATCTCCGTCACATTCATAATTCACGGTAGCCCCGGAATTGCGGCGTAAGCCATCAACTTTCGAGCTCTGCCAGAGGTGCCTTAGCAAACGCTCATGCTAGGGCGGCTAGCCCAGGATTTTGGTGATCTGCGGCGGGAGTTGGTCGGCCACCACCGGATAGCTCAGTGGTGACGCGAAGGCGATGGCTCCCGCCAGGTCCTTGGTGGTGAAGATGTGCCGCTTCTGGGCGGTTGCCACCGATCCGGCGACCTCCGGGTCGGCCAGCAGCGCTTGCTCGTCCTCAGGACTCTCGGTGGACCAGATCAGCACATCGGCGGAGTCGAGCACGTCTTTGATGCGGTCGCGCGGGATGACCGCGCGCTGATCGGTGGCGTAGGCCTTGATGCTGTCGGAGATGACCAGGCCCATCTGATTCAGGAAGTCGGTCCGCCAGCCCGCCACGGTGGCAACCACCGTGCCCTGCCAGAGCCTGCCCTGCATAAGCAGCGCCTTCTTGCCCTTCCACTGCGGATTCTTCTGGCTGACATCGGTGAACCTGCCGTCGACAGCCGCGATCAACGATTTCATCTGGTCGGCCCGAAACACCGCCTGCCCGATGGCGGTGGCCTGGTCCTTCCACGGTTCGAAGAACGCGTCGCCGCCGGACTGAGCGATCGTCGGAGCGATCGCGGACAGCTTCTGATAGGTGTCGGCGTCGAGGCCGGCGTTGGTCGCCACGATCAGGTCGGGCTTCAACCCGGCGATCTGGTCGACCTGAATCCCGTTGTCCAGGTTGAGCACAACGGGTTGTGCCGGGCCTAGTTTGGGTTGCGCCCACGGCCACACCGCGAACGGTTGATCGCCGAACCAGTTGGTCACCGCGATCGGTACCACACCCACCGCGAGCAGGTCGTCCTGCTCGGTGTAGCCGGCGCTGACGACGCGCTTGGGTGGTTCTTTGACGACGGTCTCACCGAACAGGTGGGTGACCGTGACCGATCCGCCACCGGGCGACCCTGGCGGCGGCTTGTTCTCCGAGCACGCCGCCAGCAGCCCGGTGGCCGCGGCGACCTGCAGAAATCCCCGCCGACTCAACCCCTGTTGCACAGCGTGAGAGTATCGCGTGCTTTACCCGACCGTCAGTTGCGTGGCCGCGGCTTCGGCGTGTATCCGCGCCAAGGACTGTAGTCAGCGATCAATTCCTCCTGCGGCGGCCGTTCGTCGACAGGCACATGCTGCAGGTTTATCCGAATCCGGTACCAGATCGAACTCGGGCCTCGCATCCCGTCGACCAGGACGTCGGCGGGCTTCAGTCGCTCGGCCGCGGCGGGGTGGCGCTGCCGCCAAGTGTCCAGCGCGGTCATGGCCTCGTCCTTGGTTTTGGTGCGAGCCACCTCAATCAGCGGCATCACGGATTGTCTGCGGCCGTCGGCACTCTTGCCTGCGCCCTTGGGCGCCCGTTCCGGCGGGCCCATCTCCTCGGCCAGGGCCAGCAACGCGTCGAGGCCGCCCGTCGCGTCGTCCATGCCCTCCCACGGGTCGCCGATCTCGGCGAACCGGTCGGGAACCGTGTCGATGGTGAATTCCCCCGGGTTGCAGTCGGCGACCTCGTCCCAGCGCAACGGCGTGGACACCCGCGCATCCGGGGTGGCCCGCACCGAGTAGGCCGAGGCGACGGTGCGGTCCTTGGCGTTCTGGTTGAAGTCGACGAACACGCCCTCTCGCTCTTCCTTCCACCACCGACTGGTCGCCAACTCCGGTGCGCGACGCTCGACCTCGCGCGCCACGGTCTGCGCGGCCAGTCGCACCTTGGTGAACGGCCAGTGCGGGGCGATCCGGGCATAGATGTGGAAGCCCCGCGAGCCCGAGGTTTTCGGCCACGGGGTCAGGCCGTAATCCTCGAGGACGCCGCGGGCCACCAATGCCACGTCGACGATGCGTCGCCAGGAGACCCCGGGCATCGGGTCCAGGTCGACCCGCAGTTCGTCGGGATGGTCGAGGTCCTCAGCCAGCACGGGATGCGGGTTCAGGTCCACGCACCCCAGATTGATCACCCATGCCAGCCCGGCGGCGTCGTGGATGACCGCCTCGTCGGCCGAGGTGCCCGAGGCGTACCGCAAAGTGGCGACGTCCACCCAGTCTGGCCGCTTGGCCGGCGCTCGCTTCTGGAAGACCGCTTCCTCGGTGATGCCCTTGACGAATCGTTTGAGAATCATCGGCCGGCCCGACACGCCGCGCAACGCGCCGTCGGCCACGCTCAGGTAATAGCGGACAAGATCGAGCTTGGTGGCGCCGTGATCAGGGAAAACGACCTTGTCGGGGTGGGTAATCGTGACCTCGCGTCCGGTCACGTCCAGCGACACGGGTTTGGTCATAGATGCCGATGGTAATTCGGTGGAAACCTACTGGTCGCATTGCGACCTCCGTCACATATGGTGAGGACTATGCCTAACCTCAGCGACCTGCCCGGCGTCGGAAAAATCCAGCAATACGTTGAACGCGGCGCCGCCGAACTGCACTACGTGCGCAAGATTTTCGAGTCCGGTGCGTTCCGGATCGAACCGCCGCAGAACTATGCCACTTTGGCCAGCGGCATCGTCAAATGGGGTGAATTCGGCATGCTGCCGGCCCTCAACGCCGCCCGCACCCCCGACCGCGCGGCGTGCATCGACGAAGAGGGCGAGTTCACCTTCCGGGAACTCGACGAGGCCGCCCACGCGGTAGCCAATGGGCTGATCGAGAAGGGCGTCAAGGCCGGCGACGGCGTCGCCATCCTGGCTCGCAACACGCGCTGGTTCCTGGTCGCTTACTTCGGTGCAGCCCGGGTGGGTGCTCGCATCATCTTGCTGAACAGCGAGTTCTCCGGCAATCAGGTCAAAGAGGTGGCCGAGCGTGAGGGCGCCAAGCTGATCATCTACGACGACGAATACACCAAGACTGTCAGCAAAGCCGATCCAGAACTGGGTTTCCTGCGCGCGCTGGGCACCAACCCGGACAGTGACGAAGACTCCGGCAGCAAGGACGAGACGCTTGCCGACCTGATCAAACGCAGCAGCAAGGATCCGGCTCCGAAGGCCGGCAAGCACGCGTCGATCATCATCCTGACCAGCGGCACCACCGGAACGCCGAAGGGGGCGAACCGCAGCACCCCGCCGACGCTGGCGCCGGTCGGGGGCATCCTGTCGCACGTGCCGTTCAAGGCCAACGAGATCACTTCGCTGCCGGCGCCGATGTTCCACGCATTGGGCTTCCTGCACGCCACGATCGCGATGTTCCTGGGCTCGACGCTGGTATTGCGCCGCAAGTTCAAGCCGCCGCTGGTGCTTGAGGACCTGGAAAAGCACAAGGCGACAGCGATGGTCGTGGTGCCGGTGATGCTGTCACGACTGCTGGACGCGATCGAGAAGATGGACAAGAAGCCCGACCTGTCGCACCTGAAGATCATTTTCGTGTCCGGTTCCCAGTTGGGTGCCGAGCTGGCATCGCGCGCTCTGAAGGACTTCGGACCGGTGATCTACAACATGTACGGCTCCACCGAAATCGCGTTCGCGGCCATTGCCGGGCCCAAAGATCTGGAGAAGGATCCCGCGACGGTTGGGCCGGTCGTCAAGGGTGTCAAAGTGAAGATCCTCGACGACAACGGCAAGGAGAAGCCGCAGGGCGAGGTCGGGCGGATTTTCGTCGGCAACGCCTTCCCATTCGAGGGCTACACCGGCGGCGGCCACAAGGAGATCATCGATGGGCTGATGTCCTCGGGCGACGTCGGTTACTTCGACGAGGACGGTTTGCTCTTCGTCAGCGGCCGTGACGACGAGATGATCGTGTCCGGTGGCGAGAACGTGTTCCCGGCCGAGGTCGAGGACTGCCTGAGCGGCCATCCCGAGGTCGTGGAGGCTACCGCGATCGGCGTCGAGGACAAGGAGTGGGGTCATCGGCTGCGTGCCTTCGTGGTCAAGAAGGAAGGCTCCGATGTCGACGAGGACACCCTCAAGAAGCACGTGAAGGAGGAGCTGGCCAGGTACAAGGTGCCGCGCGAGGTCATCTTCCTCGACGAGCTGCCGCGTAACCCCACCGGCAAGATCCTCAAGCGCGAGCTGCGCGAGCTCGATGTCGACGACAAGGAAGAAGCCAAGAGTAAGGCGAAGGACCTGGGCTCGAAGAAGGGGTCCGAGAAGGGCTCCGAAAAGGGTTCCGACCAAGGCTCTGAGAAAGGCTCCGAGAAAGGCTCCGAGAAGGCCGACGAGAACGGTGGCTCTGCGAAAGCTGACTCTGGCGACGGCGAGAAGGGCAGCGACAAGGGCGACGGGAAGGCTGACGCGAAAGCCGACGAGAAGAGTGGCGCCGCCGACGGGTAGGCGGTTCTAGCTCACACTCTTCGGGCTTGAATTGCCCGGACAATCTGGGCTGACAAGTTCGGGTCTACCAGAAGCTGCTCGATGAGCGCTGTGATCACGTCCTGGCCGGTCACCCGCGCCAGTCCAAGGCGGTCGGCGGCATCCCGTTGCCACATGTCCAGGGCCCGGTGGGTGGCGGGGGACAGGTCGACGGTCCGGCGGGTGCGCTGAATGCGGGCCGGCGGTTTTCGGGTGCGGTAGCCGACGGTTGGCTGCTCGCGGATCCGGGGCGCCTGGGCTTGCCGGTAGTTGGCGAAGCGCTCCGTCGGCACCCCATCCCCGATCGGTTCAATACTCACTGCGGCGACCTTCCTCCGAGGGCCAAGCAGTGAGTCAGTGTAGGGGTGTTACCTGAGCCTTTGCTGTACGCCCGTTAAACAAGTTTGCTATCTGGGCGCTGCGGCGCATTCATTTGAACTGAACTACTGAAAGTAGTCTCCGTATATCAGTACTTCAGCATTACAGTATGCGCAGTTCAGAGTGTTTCAGTAAATTGCATTCCAGTATTAATGACAAATATTGCCGATATATACAGCTAAATCAAATTAAATAACCATGGTTTGCCCAGGAAGTTATCAATAGCGTTGGTGGTGGCAATTCGAAGACTCTTGGGAGGAGTTCCAATGTTGATCACACCGCGTTGCGCCCGGATTGCGGCGGCCGGTGCGGTGGGCGCCGGTGCGTTGACTTCGGCACTGTTGTTCGGCGGCACCCCCATCGCTCAGGCGGCACCGCCCGCCACCGTCACCAGCTTCGCCGAGCGCCTGCGGGGCCTGCCCCGCGACCCGTACCGGGGAACGCGCCAAGGTGGCGCGAACAGACGCTAAAGC
>NZ_LZKQ01000038.1 GCF_001668675.1 Mycobacterium asiaticum
CTGTCCTTCCTGAAGACGGTCGAACAGTTGCGCGGGCACGGTAAAACGTTGCAGCCCTTTACCGAAGAAACGATCGCCGACGAAGCGAGCCCGTTGGCGGAGAACGAGCTGATGGATCCCGACCATGTTCCGCGATCAGTAGGCCACAGCCTGCAGCGACTCATCGAGCGTCTGCGGCGCTGACCCCGGTCGCCCGGTCAGCCGAGCGTCACGCTGCGGGCAACCCCGGCGGCGGCGAACGGACAAGCCCGGCGGGATTGATTCCGGGCCGATTGTGGGTACAGCATCCGCAAACCAGCGTGCGACCGCAAGGAGTGTGGACATGCAGCGTCCCGACACGATGATCGAAATTCATCGCGAACGTGTCCAGGATCAGACGGTCGAGATGTTCGGCGGCGAGAAGCGCACCGAGTCGGTCGACGGCCCTGGCTATTCGGCGACGGCCACCATCGACCTGACGCTGGATCGAGTGTGGTTCATCCACGATTCGCACGAACGGCTGTGGCAGGAGGAGATAGACGGTGAATCCCGGGACCCGTTAAGGCATTTCGCCATCGACCTGGTGGTCTTCGACTCGGAGATCGTCATCGACTCGGTGACCTGCATTCCGCTGGTGGAACTGCCGCCGATGACCGTCACGATCCCGGAGGGTCCGCGTGCCGGGGAGTCACGCGAGATCCCGTACAACGAGATTCCGGTCTTCGGTCGCCTCACCGTTCACGATCAGCTCGAACCGCACGAAGTCGAGCCGGGTAAGCAGACGATCGCATTGAATTTCACGGAGCAGGACGCCCCGTTGCTGCTGGCCACC
>NZ_LZKQ01000039.1 GCF_001668675.1 Mycobacterium asiaticum
CCGCGATCCGGTGGGCAACATCATCTGGTTCCGCAGCCACGGGCGGCTGTTTCGGCGCGAATACCCGGTCTGACGCTCGCCGACCGTCGCCGCGCGTCACGCCAGCGTGGCACTCACCGTTGACCGTCACTCTGGCGTGACGCTCGGCGCAACGATACGCCATTGCGCGACAACGCAATCCAGCCCAGCGTCGCCAGCGCCGCCAGCGCGTAAACCAGCCCGGCCCAGGCCAGATACCAGGGCCGGCTGATCACCCAGATAGTCGGCTGCGCGAAGCTCAGCAACCACGGCACGCCGATCAGAGTCAGCACCAGCCAGCCCCACCCCAGAATCTTGGCGCCGAGGCGTTCCCGCAGCGGCCCGTGCAGCAACCACATCATCAGCGGCACCAGCCACACCCAATGGTGCGTCCAGGAGATCGGCGAGAGCAGCAGCCCGAACACCTCGACCACCAGCAGCCGGCCGAGCGAATCGGAGGCGTCCAGCGCGCGCCAGGCCAGTACGGCAAGCACCAGTGTGACACCGATCGCCGTCAGAACCAGCGGCCCGTAGCCCGCGTCGTATCCGAGGATGCGCGAAATCGCGCCGCGCCAGGACTGATTGAACGAGGTGGCGATCGGCCCCACCCGGCGCGCATCGCCCAGCAGGTCGGTGAAGTAGTACCGAGCCTGGTCGCCGACGACGAACAGCGATACCCCGATCGTCAGCAGAAAGGTGGACAGCGAGAACAGCGCCGCCGACCACCGGCGCGCCCCGAGCAAATAGACCCCGGCGATCGCCGGCGTCAGCTTGACACCGGCCGCAAGCCCGACCAGCAACCCCGACAACCACCACCGGGTGGTGTAGACGGCCCACAGCACCGCCAACACCAGGAACACGTTGATCTGGCCGTAGTCGAAGTTGCTGCGCAACGGTTCGATCCAGATCGTCACCGCGGTCCACAGCATGGCGGCGCGCCGGTCTGCGGCGGTGCCCATCAGTCGCTGACTGACCCGCACCACGCCGTACAGCGCCGCAACGATGGCCGCCTGCCACAGGAAGGCCAGCAATCCGAACGGCACCACGTGCAGTGGGTAGAAGATCACCGCGGCGAACGGCGGATAGGTGAAGGGCAGCGGGAAGTCCGGCGTCTGGTCGGCGTAGACGTAGCTGTACAGGGTGCCGGGATGGTTGAGCGCCGCCGCGCCGCCCACATAGACGTGCAGGTCCACGAAGTTGGCGCCGTTGGGCGCCAGATAGGTCCAGGCGAACCGCGCAACGACGCTGAGGATCATCAGCGGCGCCGCCAGGCCGGCCTTCCGGGCGGGTGCCGCCACAGCGGCCGAAGTGGTGTCGATTTGACCGACTTTAGCGACCGCGCCGGGTGTCGGGCCGTTGATAACGGCCAGGACACAAATCGCAGGTGGTCGATCACCGCCGCCACTCGTATCGGTAACGATCAAATAAATGCCACACGTGTCACTTGAGTCACTTCTGTACCACGATAGCTTCGGCTTCAGGTCCTGTGGGGGCCTGGAATAGCCCGTTGAAGACAACCAGGGAGAGTCATGCCAACCATCTGGACTTACGTACGTGCCGGCGCAGTATTGGTCGGTTCGTCCGCCGCATTGCTGACGGGCGGCATCGCCCACGCCGACCCAGCGCCCGCCCCGGCGCAACCCAACATTCCGCAGCAGCTGATCGCCTCGGCCGCCAACGCACCGCAGATTCTGCAGAACCTGGCGACCGCCCTCGGCGCAACCCCGCCGGTGCAAGGCACCTCGCCGGCACCCCAGGGAGTGCTGCGCGCGCCGGACCCGGCTCCCGCTGCCCCCGGTGGACTGAACCTGCCCTCGGTGCTGCCCGGCGCCAGCGCACCAGGGCCCTCGACCGCTCCTGCCACGGTTCCGCAGATTCCCGGCGTGAACACCCCGATTCCGGGCATCACCGCGCCGGCGGCGGCCGCACCTGCGCCCGCACCTGCTGGGGTGCCGTCCATTCCCGGTGTGAACACGCCCATTCCGGCGCTCGCGGCACCGGCACCGGCCGCGCCCGCGCCGGCTGCGGTGCCGTCCATTCCCGGGGTGAACACCCCGATCCCGGGCATCACCGCTCCGGTCACTCCGGCGGCCGCGCCCGCGCCTGCGATTCCGGGCCTGGCGTCGGCGATACCGGGTCTTGCCGCACCGGCGGCAGCGGCGCCTGCGGCTCCGGCTTCCGCACTGCCGGGGTTGGCCTCGGCCCTGCCGGGCTTGGCGCAGGCGGCACTCCCGGGCCTGACGTCCAGCATTCCTGGATTGGCACCGGCGTCTCCGGCCCCGGGTGCCACTGCACCCGCACCCGCGGGACCGCCGCAGACGCTGCTCGCGGCGCTGCCCTGAGCCATCTCATCTGACGGCTGACCTACCACCAACAACGGGAGAGAGAACACACCGTGGCAAGCACTTGGAGTCTGTCCAAAGGTTTGGCCGCAGTCGTCGTCACATCGGCTGCCGCGTTCGCGCTTTGTCCGAGCGCGGCAGCCGACCCCGCGACGCCGCCGCCCAACCCCACCCAACAGCTCCCTGGGCTGCCCGCGTTGGCCGAGTTGAGCCCGATCATCCAGCAGGCCGCGGGTAACCCGGCGCAGGCGACCCAGCTCCTGATGGCCGCGGCCCAGGCATTCGCCCACAGCCCGACGGCACCCGCAGAGGCCAAGAACGTCGCCACCTCGGTCAACCAGTTCGTCGCGGACCCGGCGATTCCGGTCGCCGGTACGCCCCATCACGGCGGACCGGCGATTGCTGCGGGTGTGACGCCGCCGGCGCCGGAGGCGGCGCCAGTTCCGGAAGCGGCGCCGGTGCCACACGTGCCTCCGCCGGGAGTGGAGCCGGGCACCCTGCCGCACCTACCGACGGGGGTTGACCCCAACCACGCGGCGGGCCCCGCGCCCGCCGCACCGGCGCCCGCTCCGGCGGCTCCTGCTCCGGCGGCGGCGCCCGCGCCTGCTCCCGCGGCGGCGCCCGCGCCTGCCCCGTCGGCGGCACCCGCGCCTGCTCCCGCACCGGCGCCGGCCGCTGCTCCGGCGCCCGTCGCTGCTCCGGCGCCCGTCGCCGCTCCGGCGGCGGTTGCCGCTCCGGCTCCCGCGCCCGCCCCGGCCGCGGCGCCGGCTCCTGCCCCGGCTCCCGCTCCGGCGGCGGCGGCCGCGGCACCGGCATTCGGTCCGGACGCCCCGCCCACGCAGGACTTCATGTACCCCTCGATCGGCACCAACTGCCTCGGCGATGGCACCAGCGCACTGGCGACCGCGCTGTCAGTGGCAGGGCCGGCAAGCATCCCGACGCCCGGTCCCGGCGCCGGCCAGACCGCCTACGTGTTCACCGCCGTCGGCACCCCCGGGCCCGCGGAGGTGCAGCGGCTGCCGCTGAACGTCACCTGGGTGAACCTGACCACCGGCAAGTCCGGGACGGCCACTCTCAAGCCGCGCACGGACATCAATGGAGACGGACCGACGACGCTGACCGCGATCGTCGACACCGGTTCGGGCAGCATCATGTCGACGATCTTCGGCCAGGTCACCACGAAAGAGCGTCAGTGCCAGTTCATGCCCACCATCGGCTCGACGGTGGTGCCCTGACGGGTGCAGCTGCTCGCGAGCGCGCGCGAAAGTACGCCGCAGACGGCGTGTCCGTGTACCGACACGCGCGCTCGCGGACGGACTGCTAGTAGGCCATGAAGAGAATGGCGTCCCGGTCGTACTCGAGACCAGGGTGCACGCTGGCGAGGTGAGCCTGCGTCAGTTCGACCAGCTCGTCCTCGTCCTTGCCGGTAATGGCCTCACCGCACGGACAGGTTATGTGTGTCTTCACGTGGTCGCCTTTCCTTTGGCTTCGGCTTTCATCTGCTTCTTGTACGACCGCACCCGCCCCAGCGACTCGGCATCGACGATGTCGGCGACCGAGATGTGGGTGCCCGATTTGCCGAACTCACCCGCCGCGGCCCGCCAGCCCTTCGGGGTCACGCCGTATTGCTTGCCCAGTAGCGCCAGAAAGATCTGCGCCTTCTGCTCGCCGAAGCCGGGCAGGGCTTTGAGCCGACGCAACACCTCTTTGCCGTCGGGATCGCCTGCGGTCCACAACGCCGCCGCGTCCCCCTCGTACCGGTCCACAATGATCTGCGCAAGCGTCTGGATGCGCTTGGCCATCGACCCCGGAAAGCGATGGATGGCAGGCTTTTCCGAGCACAGCGCGGCGAACTTGTCCGGGTCGTACTCGGCGATGTCGGCGGCATCGATGCCGCCCATCCGGTCCGCGATTTTCTTCGGCCCGGCGAACGCCGTCTCCATCGGGACCTGCTGATCGAGCAACATACCGACGAGCAACGCGAAAGGATTGGCGTCCAGCAGAGCGTCGGCGGCCGGTTCTTGGACGAGCTGCAGTTTCGGCACGCACTCAGTGTAGAACCGCCTGTTCGGACCATCGCCGCAGCATCGAATCTGCGGCGAAGTCAGCTATCCTGCAACCCTTTTAGCCGCTCTTGCGGCGAAACTCCCGACGGTTTCCCACGGCACCGTGCGCCCGCGACTGCTTGCCGCCGGAATCCTTGTGGTCGGAGCCGCCCGACGACTTGGCCGTCTTGCGCTCCAGAGCCTCCCGGAACTTGCGCTTGTTCTCGTCCTCGGCGGACTCGCTTTCCGGGGCATTCGATTCAGCCATGCCCAGCAGCCTATCGCCTACCGGGCGGCATGCCGTAGACATGCGAGATCGGCAGCGTCAGCAAGACGCGCCGGTCGGTGACCATGGCCTCGCGATACTCGTCCCAGTCCGGATGTTCGCCAGCGATGTTGCGATACAAGGCAATCAGCGCCTCGACCGTGTCGTCGTCCGGTGCGGCGGCCGGCGGGGTCAGTTCGGCAATCCCTTCTGCGACGGCATACGACCAGCCGTCGTCGGCGTCCACCAGAAGCGATGCCCGCGGATCGCGGCGCAGGTTGCGCGTCTTGGCCCGTGGTTCGGTCACCGACACCTGCAACACCAGATTCCGCGCATCGAAGTGATACTGCACGTTGGACAACTGGGGGCGTCCGTCCCGCTTGATGGTGGCCAGCACCCCAATCGAGTTGCAACTGATCACGGCCAACAACTTGTCGTCGAAGACTTGGCGTCCCATTCCGAAAGCCTACGTCGCGTTGCATCATTCTCCGACGGGCTGCTGGAATCGATTCATGACCAAGTACGCGGCATTCTTGCGTGGCGTCAACGTCGGCGGCGCCAACCTGAAGATGGCCGAGGTGGCCGACGCGCTGGCCAAGGCGGGATTCAAAAATGTGCGCACCATCCTGGCCAGCGGCAATGTGGTGCTGGAGTCGGACTCGGGTGTCGCCGCGGTGCGCAAGGCGGCCGAAGGCGCGCTGCGGGAGCGGTTCGGGTACGACGCGTGGGTGCTCGCCTACGACATCGAGACGGTGCGTGGCATCGACCGGGCCTACCCGTTCGAGCGTGAGGTCGAGGGATACCAGTCCTACGTCACCTTCGTCACCGAGGCCGACGTGCTCGACGAACTGGCCGGACTCACCGCCGGCCCCCGGGAACGGATCCAGCGCGGCGAGGGCGTCATCTACTGGCAGGTGCCCAAGGGCGGCACCCTGGACAGCACCATCGGACAGACCATGGGCAAGAAGCGCTACAAGTCGTCGACCACGACTCGCAACCTGCGCACGCTGGCTAAGGTGCTGAAATGAGCGAGCCCGGACGCGAACCACACAAGGTCGATCTGACCGGTGTCTCCGAGACGGCACTGCTCACGCTGAACGCCAGGGCCACCGAGGCGCGCCGCCCCGACGCGATCATCGAGGATCCGATGGCCGTCGCCCTGGTCGATGCGATCGACTTCGACTTCGCCAAGTTCGGCCGCACCGGCCAGGACATCGCGCTGCGGGCTCGCGCGTTCGACTGCGCCGCGCAGTCTTACCTGAGGGGTCATCCCAAGGCGACGGTGGTGGCGCTGGCCGAAGGGTTGCAAACCAGCTTCTGGCGGTTGGATGCGGCGCTTGCCGATAGCGAATTCCGTTGGCTCACAGTGGACTTACCGCCGATTATCGACATCCGGTCGCAGCTGCTCCCGGCGTCGCCGCGGATATCGGTGCGCGCGCAATCTGCGCTGGACTACAGCTGGATGGACGCCGTCGACCCGTCCGACGGGGTGTTCATCACCGCCGAGGGGTTGCTGATGTACTTGCAGCCCGAGCAGTCCATGGAGTTGATCACCGAGTGCGCCAAACACTTTCCCGGTGGTCAGATGATGTTCGACCTGCCGCCGCGCTGGTTCACCATGTGGACCCGGCTGGGCTTGCGCACCTCGTTGCGCTACACGGTGCCGACGATGCCGTTCAGCCTGTCCGTCGCAGAGGCCGCAAATCTGTTGCACATCGTGCCGGGCGTCACCGCCGTCCGCGACGTGCATCTGCCGCCGGGCCGTGGCCTGCTGCTCAACACCGCAATGTCGGCCATCTACAGCGTTCCGCTGCTGGATCCGGTGCGGCCGAATCTGACCGTGTTGGAGTTCTAGGTTGGAGTTCTAGTCGTCCGGCACGTTGGTCAGGTAGCGCATCGCATCGGACTTGGTCAGCCCCAGTGCCCGTGCGACTTCGACGTATTCCTTGGCGGCGGCTGCCATCGCGGCATCGGTGGGGTCGAAGCGGGAGATGAAAGTGCCGAAGCGGCCGCGGGTTTCGACGATGGCTGCGGATTCGAGTTCGCGGTAGGCGCGGGCCACGGTGTTGGCGGCGACGCCGAGTTGGCCGGCCAGGTCGCGCACCGTCGGCAACCGGGTGCCGGGCGGTAGCGAACCCGCGCGGACACCGTCGATCACCTGGGTTCTGAGCTGGTCGAACAGCGGCTTGCCTGCCTTGACGTCGACCTTCAACAAATCGCGCAACTCCACACAACCAGTATTGCCCACGCACAGCTATCTTTGTGGGATGCGAGTGGTGGTGCTTAGCGGCGCGGGGATCTCCGCGGAAAGCGGAGTGCCGACCTTCCGTGACGACAAGAACGGCCTATGGGCCCGCTTCGATCCCTACGAACTGTCCAGTGTTCAGGGTTGGGAGAGCAATCCCGAACGCGTGTGGGGTTGGTACCTGTGGCGCCACTACTTGGTGGCCGACGTCCAGCCCAACGAGGGTCACCGGGCGATCGCGCAGTGGCAGGACCACCCGGAAGTCTCCGCGGTCACCGTCGTCACCCAGAACGTCGACGATCTGCATGAGCGCGCCGGCAGCAAAACAGTCCATCACCTGCACGGCAGCCTGTTCGAATTCCGTTGTGCGCGTTGCAATATGCGCTACAGCGAGCCGTTGCCGGTGATGACCGAAGCCGCCATCGAGGTAGAGCCGCCGGTGTGCCGCTGCGGTGGGCTGATCCGGCCGGACATCGTCTGGTTCGGCGAGATGCTGCCCCAGGGTCCCTGGCAGAGCGCGCTGGAGGCCACCGAAACCGCCGACCTGGTGGTGGTGGTCGGCACCTCGGCCGTGGTCTACCCGGCCGCCGGACTACCCGAACTGGCGGTGGCCCGCGGCATACCGGTGATCGAGGTCAATCCGGAACCCACCCCGTTGACCAGCAGCGTCAACCTCAGCATCCGGGAGTCGGCGAGCACGGCGTTGCCCGGCCTGCTGGAACGGTTGCCGGCGCTGTTGAAGTAGCGGGCTCAGGGCCGCCGCGCGCGGCCCAACGCCAGCTCCGACACCGGTAGCGGCGCCCACGCCGGCAATGTCCATTCGTGCCGTGACTCGGTGATCTCGAAGCCGGCGTCGACGATCGACCGTTCGGTATCGCGGTGCGTGTGACAGTTACCCAACATCCGCGGCCAGACCGTGGCGTCGGCCAATCGCTGCAGTCGGCCGCGGGCGCCCGCACTGGCGATGTGCTCGAGGAAGCGCAACTCGCCGCCCGGCCGCAACAGGGAGCGCAGCCGTCGCAGCACCGCGACCTGGTCGTGCACCGAGCACAGGACCAGCGAACACACCACCGCGTCGAACGCTTCCCCGGCGCTGAACTCCTCGGCGGCGACGCTGGTCACCTCGACCGGGATGGGAGCGTCTGCCGCCGCGGCCCTGGCTTTTGCCACCAGCCGCGGTTCGGGCTCGACGGCGACCACCCGCGTGACGGTGTCGGGGTAGTAAGCGAAGTTCGTCCCGCTGCCCGCACCGACTTCGAGCACCCGACCGGACAGCCCGGCCAGATTCTCCCGGCGCAGGGCGCGAACCGATTCGGCCTCGTGGGCGGCGAAAATGGGCCACACCCGGGCGAAGAACGGATTCTGCACCTCAGCCATTGCGGGTCACCGAAGCGTGGATCTCCTGCCCGTTGCGCCCACTCGAAACCTTGGCCGCGCCGGATTCACTTTCGGCGGCCGGACCCGCGGTCGCGGAGCCTTCGACAGCGCCGCCCTCGCTGATCCCGAACCGCTCGTGCAGCCACACCAACGGCTTGGGCGCCCACCAGTTCCAGCGACCCATGATGTGCATGAAGGCCGGAACCAGGACCATGCGCACCAGGGTGGCATCGGCGATCACCGCGAGGGTCAGCCCCAGCCCGAACATTCGCATGAACGACACGTGCGCGGCGATCAACGCGGCGAACGACATCGACATGACCAACGCGGCGGCGGTGATCACCCGGCCAGTGCGGGCCACGCCGAGCGCCACGCTCTCGTCGTTGGCGGCGTGCGCCTGCTTGGCGGTCGGCTTGGCGGGGCGCGCCGCGCCCGACGCCAGCCAGTACTCGCGGATGCGGGAGACCAGGAAGACCTCGTAGTCCATCGACAACCCGAACGCGATGCAGAACAACAGCACGGGCATGTTCGCCACCAGCGTGCCGCTCGGAGTGGTGCCCATGGCCCCGAGGTGGCCGTCCTGGAATATCCACACCAGCGCACCGAAGGCGGCCGTCAACGAGAGCACGTTGAGTATCAGCGCCTTCAGCGGCAGCACCACGCTGCCGGTCAGCAGGAACAGCAGAACGAAAGTCACCACCGCCATCAGGCCCAGCACCAGCGGCAACCGGTCGGTCACCGCGTCGACGCTGTCCCGGTTGACCTGCGCGACACCCGCCAGCTCCACCGAGCGGCCGGCCGGCGGCGCCACCTGGTGCAACCGCCTGAGCTGCTCGTCGGAGGCTTGCGAGAACAACGGCGCCGTGCTGCTCACTGTCAGCAGGGCGCTGCCGTCCTTGATTCCGGTGGGCCCGACGGGCGGCCCAGCCGGCTTGCCGTTGATGAAGGTCCCGCCAGGTGCGGAGACGGCGGGCACGTCGGGAACCAGTGACAGGTCGGCCGCGTACTTGTCCAGGTCCGTCGGATCGAGGCCGCGGGCGTCGAGCATGACGATCGGCACCGCCCGTTCGGAGTCGCGGCTGAAGTTGTTCCGCAGCTGGTCTCCCACCTGATGCGACGACGCCGACGTCGGCAGCACCCGGTCGTCGGGGAAGCCCCATTTGACCGAGATGAAAGGCAGTCCGAGCAGTAGGAGCAGCGCGACGACCGCCGTGCCGATCGGGAGCCAGAAGCGCATGACGAACTTGCTCGATCGGTACCAGAACAACTGCTCGACGGGCTTGTGCACCGGTTCGGGCCGGCGCAATATCCGGCGCACCAGGCGACGCACGTCGAAGGAGTCCAGCCGGGAGCCCATCAGCACGATCGCCGCCGGTGTCACCACGATGGAGGCGGTTGCGACAAACGCGACGGTCGCGACGCCCGCGTAGGCGAACGACTTGAGGAAGTACATCGGGAACGCCACCGTCGCGGCCATCGACAGCGCGACCGTGACCGCCGAGAACAGCACCGTGCGACCCGAGGTGGCCATCGTCCGGATCAGCGCCTCGTCGCGGTCGCAACCTTCGGCCAGTTCGTCGCGATAGCGGCTGATGATCAGCAGCGTGTAGTCGATGGCCAGCGCCAGGCCCAGCGCGGTGCTCAAGTTGAGCGCGAAGATCGACACCTCAGTGGTGAAGGTGACCAGTCGCAGCACCGACATCGACCCGACAACCGCGAGGGCGCCCAGCGCCATCGGCAACGCCGCCGCCAGCAAGCCACCGAACACCCAGACCAGTACCAGGAAGCTGAATGGGATGGCGATCATCTCCATGACCAGCAGGTCGGCCTGGTTCTGCTTGTTGATCTGGGCGTATTCCATGGCCGAGCCGCCGGCCCGGACGGTGACCCCGTCCCGGTCGTGGACGATGTCGTCGCTCAGGGTCTGAGCGTTCTTCTGCGCGTCGTTCTCGCCGCCCTTGAGGTTGACGACGATCAGCCCGGACTTACCGTCCTTGCTGATCAGGTCGGCCGCGGCTTCCGGCGGCGCGGTCCAGGCCGACGAGACGTTGTAGACCAGCGGCGATCTGCTCAGCTGTCCAACCAGTTCGGTACCCACCGCGCGGGCCTTGTCGCTGCGCGCCCCGTCGGGCGCGGTGACCAGGATCATCATCTGCTGGCCGCTTTGCCCGAACTTGTCGCTCAGGGTGGCGATCGCACGGGCGGATTCGGAGTTGGGATCCTGGAATCCGCCCGGGGACAAGCTGTTGGCAACCGGAATGCCGAAGACCGCCGCGGCGACGAAAACCAGGAGGGCAATGGCGATGATCCGCCGCGGTGCCGCCAGAGCCAGTCGAGCGATCCACTGCAGCATTTCGTGTCCCTCCGCCGCAGGCGCCAACCATCCCGAAGGAGCCCCCGCAGCCTCGATAAAACGCGATGTTTACCCACGCTAACGTACAGATGTCAAACAACACCCGCGCCCTATTTACGGGTATAGCCCCGGAACGGTTCATCCGGAGGCCAAATGGGTATTCTCGGCCGTCGCCGGGCAACCTACCGGTCGGTAAGAATTGCCACCATTTTCCGAATCGTGACTCACCGAATCCTTAAAGCGGGCTTTTACGCTCAGTGTCATGTGGATCGACGACACCAGTGCCGATGTCATCAAGGCTGACTTCGAGGCTCTCTACCACGGCGACATGCTGGTGGAAGGTGAGACCTCGGAGCAATTCGAAGACTGGCAACCCCTGCCGACAGCGAGCTGAGGTAACACCATGGGCGTAATTGCACGACTTTTGATGGCAGAACCGACCGCCACACGTTGGTTCCGTCGGTAGCGAACCCGTGTCGTCGTTGAAGCCCCCCGCAATCGCGGGGGGCTTTTTCGTCGCCTTAACCGACTAGCGAGCCGCCTACCGCGGCGCCATCCGGATCGCACCGTCCAGCCGGATGACCTCGCCGTTGAGCATCGGGTTCTCCACGATGTGCTGAGCCAGCGCGCCGTACTCGTCCGGGTCGCCCAACCGGGCCGGGTGCGGAACTTGCTTACCCAGCGACTTCTGCGCCTCCTCGGGCAGCGAACCGAGCAGCGGCGTCTTGAACAGACCGGGCGCGATGGTGACCACCCGGATGAGCTCGCGGGAAAGGTCCCGCGCGATGGGCAGCGTCATGCCGACCACGCCACCCTTTGACGCCGAGTAAGCAGCCTGGCCGATCTGGCCGTCGAATGCCGCGACCGACGCGGTGTTGATGATGACGCCACGCTCCGGGCTCGTCTCGGGACCGATCGGCTCGGTCTTGGCGATCCGCTCGGCGGCCAGCCGCAGCACGTTGAAGGTGCCGATCAGGTTGACCTCGACCACCTTCTTGAAGCCGTCCAGCGGAAACGGGCCGTCTTTGGAAAGCGTCTTGATGGCGTTGCCGATGCCGGCGCAGTTGACGTTGATGCGTACCGGGCCCAGGGACTCAGCGGTGTCGAGCGCCTTGGTGACGCCGGCCTCGTCGGTGACGTTGGTCTGCACGAAGTGTGCCCGCTCGCCCAGCTCCTGGACTGCTTCCTCACCTTTGAGATCGAGCACCACCACCTGCGCCCCGGCGTCGAGCAACCGCTTCGTCGTCGCCAGACCCAAGCCCGATGCGCCTCCCGTGACGACGGCTACGGCGTCCCTGATCTCCATGCGAGTCCTTCCTCCAACTTGTGTGGCCGCGTGGCCCTACCTACTGGTTGGTTGGGACTATACCCAGTCGTTGAGAAGGGCTTCGATGTCACCCACCTGCGCCGGGCGTGGGGTCTCCGCGGGGGTGCGCGAGAACCGCGGGGCCGGCATGGGCTGCAGGTTGCCGTCCACTTCGTACAGTGTGTTGCGCTCGGCGATGTGCGGCTCGGTGTTCGCCTCCCCGAAAGCCAGTACCGGCGTCACACAGGCGTCGGAGTCCGCGAAGACCTTGGCCCAGTGGTCGCGGTCGCGGCTGCCGAACGCCTCGGTGAGCACCGCTCGCAACTCGGGCCACCGGGTGACGTCGTTTTGCGGCGGGAGCGTCGCGGCGTCCAGTCCCAGCCCTTGGATCATCGCGGCGTAGAACTGCGGTTCGATCGCGCCGACCGCGACGTAGCGGCCGTCGGCGCACTCGTAGGTGTCGTAGTAAGGGGCGCCGCCGTCGAGCATGTTGGTGCCGCGCACGTCGGTCCACATGCCCGAGGCCCGCATCTGCCACATCATCTGCACCAGCACGCTGGACCCGTCGACCATTGCGGCGTCCACCACCTGGCCCTTGCCCGAGGTCTGCCGCTCCCAGAGCGCCGACAGGATGCCGAGCAGCAGGAACATCGAGCCGCCGCCGAAGTCGCCGACCAGGTTCAGCGGCGGCACCGGGCGCTCGTTGACCCGGCCGATCGAGTGCAGGATGCCGTTCAGCGAGATGTAGTTGATGTCGTGGCCGGCCTGCTGGCTGCGCGGGCCGGTCTGGCCCCAGCCGGTCATCCGGGCATAGATCAGCCGGTCGTTGACCTTGGCGCAGTCGTCGGGCCCCAGGCCAAGGCGCTCGGTGACGCCGGGCCGGTAGCCCTCGATCAGCACGTCGGCCTTCGCGACGAGCTTGAGCACCGCTTGGCGGCCCTCGTCGGACTTGAGGTCGGCGGTCACGACGCGGCGGTTACGGCTCATCGCGTCTTTGACGACGCCGCCCGGCGCGCCCGACGGGCGATCGACCCGCACCACGTCGGCGCCGAGGTCGCCCAGGATCATCGCGGCGTGCGGGCCCGGCCCGATCCCCGACAGTTCGACTACTCGCAATCCACTCAGCGGTCCCGCCATGGGAATACCGACCTTTCGTCCGCTCTGACGTCCTCGACCCGCGCTCCGGGCCGAACAACCGGTTGATTGCATCTTGGCAGCCGCGCCCGACGCGGTTGCAGGCCGGGGGCTTCGTGGCGATCGCAAGCGCGGCGAAGCCGGGCGCAGCGGGTCGCCGCCATCCGCCTAATCTAAAGCGCATGTCCGAATCTGGAATCGCCACTCTCGCGCCCGTCGAGGGTCTCGACGTCGACCTGACCGACGGCGTGCTCGCACTGACCATCAACCGGCCCGACAGCCTCAATTCGCTGATCATCCCGGTGATCACCGGCCTGGCCGATGCGATGGAACGTGCGGCCACCGACCCGGCCGTGCGGGTGGTCCGCCTGAGTGGCGCCGGCCGCGGGTTCAGTTCGGGTGCCGGCATCAGCGCCGACGACATGTCCGGTGGCGGCGGTGTGCCGCCCGACGAGATCATCCTGGAGATCAATCGCCTGATCCGCGCCATCACTGCCTTGCCGCGCCCGGTAGTGGCCGTCGTGCAGGGACCGGCGGCCGGCGTCGGCGTGTCGATCGCGCTGGCCTGCGATGTCGTATTGGCTTCGGAGAAAGCATTTTTCATGCTGGCGTTCACCAAGATCGGGCTGATGCCCGACGGCGGCGCCTCGGCCCTGATCGCGGCCGCGGTCGGCCGGATCCGCGCCCTGAAAATGGCCCTGCTGCCCGAGCGGTTGACCGCCGCCGAGGCGTTGTCGTGGGGCTTGGTCAGCGAGGTCTATCCGGCCGAGGAGTTCGACGCCGAGGTGGACAAGGTGATCGCCCGGTTGCTGTCGGGTCCCGCGGTGGCCTTCGCCAAGACCAAGGGCGCTATCAACGCGGCCACCCTGACCGAACTGGACGCCACCCTGGAACGCGAGTTCGACGGCCAATCCGGGCTGTTGCAGGCACCCGATTTCAAGGAGGGCACCAAGGCTTTCCAGGAACGCCGCGCTCCCAGCTTCACCGACTCCTGAGTTAGATCGCCTGAAACCGGGCAATCCCCGGGTGTGACGTCTGAGCGAGTTCGTTGTCTGGTGACCGGTGCAACCGGTTACGTCGGCGCGCGGTTGGCGCCGCGCCTGCTGGACGAGGGGCACTCGGTGCGCGCGCTGGCACGAAAACCGGAGAAGCTGGACGACGTACCGTGGCGTTCCCGAGCCGAGGTCGCACAGGGCGACTTGAGCGACGCCGACTCGCTGGTGAAGGCTTTTGACGGGATCGACGTCGTCTACTACCTGGTCCACTCGATGGGCGGCTCGAAAGACTTCGCCGCCGAGGAAGAGCGCGCCGTCCGAAATGTGGTGACGGCCGCCAAACGCACCGGCGTGCGCCGGATCGTGTATCTGGGTGGCTTGCATCCGGACAACAGCCAGCTCTCGCCGCACCTCGAATCGCGCAAGGCGGTCGGCGACCGCCTGATCGAGTCCGGCATCGAGACGGTCGTGCTGCAGGCGGGCGTGGTCGTCGGCTCGGGGTCCGCGTCCTTCGAGATGATCCGGCACCTCACCGACCGGTTGCCGGTGATGACCACGCCGAAATGGGTGCACAACAAGATCCAGCCGATCGCGGTCCGCGACGTGCTGTACTACCTGGTCGCGGCCGCCACCGCCGAGGTACCCGGTTCGCGGACCTGGGATATCGGCGGACCGGACGTGCTGGAGTACGGCGACATGATGCAGGTGTACGCCGAAGAGGCCGGGCTCAGTAGGCGCCGCATGATCGTGTTGCCGTTCCTGACTCCGACCATCGCCAGCCTGTGGGTTGGCACGGTGACCCCGATTCCGTCCGGCCTGGCGCGTCCGCTGGTCGAGTCGCTGGAATGCGATGCGGTGATGCGCAACAACGACATTGACTCGGTCATCAAGCGACCACCGAACGGGCTGACCAGCTACCGGCAGGCGGTCGCGACGGCGCTGGACCGCGCCGGCCGCGGTCTACCGGAACCGACCTGGGCCTCGTTGCAGTCCGAACCCGGCGAGCCACTGCCCAGCGACCCGGCCTGGGCCGGCGAGATCGTCTACACCGACGAGCAGACCCGCGTCACCTCCGCCGCGCCGGGTGACGTCTGGAAGGCGGCGGAAAGTGCTGTGAGCCAACGGCGTTGGCGCTCGTTTCCGGTTGGGCCGCAGCGCGGCCGTGCGGCCCAACGCTGGCGGATCGCGGAAAGCGAGCCGGGCACCATGTTGCGGTTGCAGGCGGAGGTGCGCGCGCCCGCGCAGGCATGGCTGGAAATCAGCGTCGAACCGAGCGACAGCGGTGGCAGCAAGTACACGCAGCGGGCCGTGGTGATCCCCCGCGGCATCGCCGGGCGGTTCTACTGGTTTCTGTTGCTGCCCGTGCACGGCGCCGCGCTGCGCGCGTTAGCCGGCAATGTCGCCGGTCCGGCCTGACGCGCTAGACACCAAACATCGGCGGCAACACCAGCACCATGATCAGCCCCCACACGAAGTGGGTCAGCATCGGCGCCAGGATCCCGCCGGTGGCCCGGCGCTCCAAAGCGCATACGGTGCCAAGGATTATCGCCGCGAAGCCCAGCATCGGGTTGCCGCTGGCCAGCGTGGCGCAAATGTAGAAGACGGTCGAGATGACCACCGGAGAGTGCCGGCCGAGCGCACTGTAGAGCGCGCCGCGGAAGAACATCTCCTCGGCGATGCCGTTGATCAGAGTGATCAGCACGACCAGCCAGAAAGCGCCTTGGTTGGCGTACCTCAGTACATGCGTGATGAACTCGGCGATGACGGGGATCTCCCGGGCCACCAGCCCGCCGACCACGAACACACCACCCAGCAACACACCGACGGTGGTGCCGGTGATCACCGGGCGTTGATTACGGCCCCGCCAGCAGATGCCGCCCAGATGCAGCGGGCCCGAGAAGAACGAGCCGACCATCCACACCGCGGCCAGCAACAGCGTCAGCCAATAGAACGCGGGATCGCCTGGCTTCTGTCGCAACGAAAAGCCCAGCACGACGGCGCCGATCACCAGCGTGACCGCGACGACAACCCGACGGCGCCGGACCACGCCGGGCGATTCATGATGCGGCACAGCGACATTGACGATCGCCCGGCGCAACTCGTCGAAGACGCTACGTTGCGGGCACGGCGCCGTTGGCTGACTCATGCAGGGCGAACCTTCGGGGCCAGGGACAGCAGGACGTCGAGATAGGTCCGCACCGCCCCGGCCACCGGGCCGGGGACCAAGTTCACCAGACCCAGTGTGTGGCGTGCGAAGGGCGGCGTGATCATGCGGGCCAGCCTACGGATGCGCAGTGCATCGCCGCCCGCCCATCCCGGGTCGGTGTCGGCGAGGTCGTGCGGATCCGCCAACTCGTTGACCGGCCGCGCCGACCGCTGGGTGCCGGCGAGCGCCAGCGCCATGGATTCGTCCACACCCAGCAGGCCGCCAGGCGGGTCGGGCACCAGACCCCGCAGGCCGCTGCCGGACGCCCTCATCGGGTGATCCAGCGACTCGACCAGGTCGCCGGCCAGACCCGGCGGCACGGGCAGCGCCAGTGCGGTGACCCGCGAGGCCAGCGCGGTGTTGATTCCCACCACCGGCAAGGCGGCGCGCCACCGCCCGGAGTTACGTGCGTACGCCTTGTACAGCCCGCGATAGGACGTGGTCTCCGGCCCGGCGATGTCGTAGGCGCCGGCAGGCACCTGGTCGGGATCGGCCGCGGCGACGAGGTAGTGCAGGACGTCGCGGATGGAGATCGGATCGATCGGGTTCTCCATCCAGTTCGGCATCGGCATCACCGGGAACCGGTCCGCCACATACCGCAGCATCTCGAACGACGTCGATCCGGCGCCGATGATGATCGCCGCGCCCAGCCACACCAGTTCGGGACCGTTCTCCACGCTGAGTGCCTCGGCCACCTCGGCGCGACTGGTCAGGTGCTCGGACAGCGCTTCGTCCTCCGGAACGAAGCCGCCGAGATAGACGATGCGGCGCACGCCGGCCTCCTTGGCCGCGGCCGCCATGTTCGCGGCCGCCTTGCGGTCCGCGTCGCGGAAATCGGCCTGCCCGATGCCGTGCACCAGGTAGTAGACCACCTCGACCGGGTCACCGCTTTCAGCGGCGGAGGTAAAGGCCGCGTTCAGCGACAACGGGTCGGCGGCATCGAGCGCGACCGGGGTGACCTCGCGATACCAGCCGAACTCCTTGAGGCGAGCCAGTTTCCGGCTGGCTACCACCACCTGGTGGCCCTCTGCCAGCAACGCGGTCACCAGCCGCGAACCGATATATCCGGTGGCTCCTGTCACCAGAATCCGCATATTTCCAACCTAACCATTCCGCTGTTGGGGTCGTTCGAGTCCCCTGACACATACCCCGGTCGCTGTCAGTGCAAATCTGCGCTGGTCAGGGCGGCAATTGAACCCAGCCGACGGCGGCACCGTCAGTTTCGTATGCCCAGCAGCACCACCAAGTCAGGGTTGAACCCGGCGATAGCGGGTGTGGCCGTCAAGTTCCCGCGGCACCTGCATAGTCAGGAGGACACCGTCGCCGCGCTGGTTGACTTCGCCGGTCCGGAGTTCAAACGGTTCGCGATGCGCAGCGGTGTGCAGTCCCGGCACACCGCCCTGCCGCTGTCGCGTTATTCGCAGCTGAGCGGCTTCACCGAGGCGAACGACGCCTTCGTCGACGTTGCACTCGACCTGGCCGAAGAGGCGTTACTGGAAGCGCTCCGGCGAGCAGATGTGGAACCGTCCGAGGTTGACATCGTGTTCTCGACGACGGTCACCGGCCTCGCGGTACCGACGCTCGAGGCCCGGCTGGCCTCCCGGGTGGGCTTGCGCCAGGACATCAAACGGGTCCCGCTGTTCGGCCTCGGCTGTGTCGCGGGCGCCGCCGGGGTGGCCCGGATGCACGACTATCTGCGGGCGTTTCCCGACCAGGTCGGCGTGCTGTTGGCGGTCGAGTTATGTTCGCTGACCATTCAGCGGGAAGATAACTCTGTGGCCAACCTGGTGGCTTCCAGCTTGTTCGGCGACGGCGCTGCCGCCGTCGTCACCAAGGGCGCCCATCGGGCGACCGGCGGCGGGGTGCGCCCCCGCGTCCTGGCAACGCGCAGCCGGCTCTATCCCGACACCGAAGACGTGATGGGGTGGAACATCGGCAGCGACGGCTTCCGCATCGTGCTGTCGGTGGACGTTGCGACGGTGACGGAGAAGTACTTGGGCGACGACGTCCGCAACTTCCTGGCCGACCACGGCCTGACCGTCGACGACGTGTCCACCTGGGTGTGCCACCCCGGCGGACCCCGGGTGATAGAAGCCGTCGAGAAAGGACTTGGGCTGCCCAACGACGCGCTGGACTATACTCGAGAATCGTTGCGCGCCAACGGTAATCTGTCTTCGGTTTCGGTGCTGGACGTGCTGGGAGCGAACATGGCCGATCCGCCGCCGGCCGGGTCGATCGGACTGATGATCGCGATGGGTCCGGCCTTCTGCTCGGAGTTGGTGCTCTTATTGTGGTGACGACGATGTATTACGTACTGATCTGGGCCGTCGTGCTGGAACGATTGGCCGAGTTGGTGGTGTCCCGGCGCAACGCCCAGTGGTCATTTGCCCAAGGCGGCAAGGAGTTCGGCCGTCCCCACTACGTGGTGATGGTGATCCTGCATACCGCGCTGCTGGTCGGCTGCCTCGTCGAGCCGGCCGCGCTGCACCGGCCTTTCCTGCCCTGGCTGGGTTGGCCGATGTTGGTCATCGCGGTGCTGTGCCAGGGTCTGCGGTGGTGGTGCATCACCTCGCTGGGCAAGCGGTGGAACACCCGGGTGATCGTGCTGCCCCACGAGCCGTTGGTGGTACGCGGCCCGTACCGGTACCTGCACCACCCGAATTATGTTGCGGTGGTGGTCGAAGGAATCGCGTTGCCGTTGGTGCACACCGCGTGGTTGACGGCGGTGTGCTTCACGGTGGCCAACGCGGCGCTGTTGTCGGTCCGATTGCGGGTGGAGAACTCGGTGCTGGGGTACACATGACCGACTACGACGCTGATCTGCTAGTCGTCGGTGGCGGGCCCGGCGGGCCGCCCCCCCGGTTACAGGCGCGCAGGCAAGGACTTTCGGTGCTGGTGGCCGAGCCGCGCGAGAACCCGATCGACACCGAGCGTGG
>NZ_LZKQ01000040.1 GCF_001668675.1 Mycobacterium asiaticum
CACCCCCCCCCCCGCCCCCCCCGGGCCGCCCCGCGCCCCCCCCCCCAAAACCCCCCCATTTGGGCCCCAAATTGGGGGGTTTTGGGGGGGGCTCGCGGTGGTGTTCGGTCGTAGGCTGGTGTTGCCAGCAGCCGAAAGTACGACCATGAACCCACCCAGTCGCTTCCTGCGGCGCACCGCCACCCGAAGGTTTCGTGACCGCCGGGAGGCCGGTCGCGTGCTCGCCGACGCCCTAGCGCCCTACCGCGGGAAACCTGGCGTGCTGGTGCTGGGACTGGCCCGCGGTGGTGTGCCCGTCGCGTGGGAGGTGGCCGCGGCGCTGGGCGCCGACCTCGACGTGTTTCTGGTTCGCAAGCTCGGGGTGCCGCACTGGCCGGAGCTGGCGATGGGCGCGCTGGCCAGCGGCGGCCGGGTGGTGATGAACGACGACGTGGTGTCCAGCCTGGGCATCGGCGACCAGCAGATCCGCGCGGTCATCGACAGCGAAACCGCCGAACTCGAGCGACGGGAGCAGGCATACCGCGGCGGGCGCCCGGTGGCCGATCCGGCCGATCGCGTGGTGATCCTCGTCGATGACGGCATCGCTACCGGGGCGAGCATGCTGGCTGCGGTGCGGGCGGTGCGAGCCGGCGGACCGCGGCAGGTGGTCGTCGCCGTCCCGGTCGGGCCGCTGTCGGCCTGCCGGCAGCTCTCCGCGGAGGCTGACGATGTGGTGTGCGCGACCATGCCGGCCGCGTTCGATGCTGTCGGCCAGGTCTATGCGGATTTCCACCAGGTCAGCGACGACGAGGTGCGCGAGCTGTTGGCCACCCCGACCGGCGGCGCCCCCGCGGGCTGACTACTTGCCTTACTTGGCGCCCTCGTCGCGCGTTGCCGCGGATTCGGCGTCCGTTTCGGAGCCGTCGGCCTCTTCGGGGTAGTCGACGGCCTCAGACTCGGGCTCGGTTGCGTCGCCGGCGTCGTCACCGGTCTCGTCCTCGTCCGGGTCCTCACCTTCGACGTCGCGGTGCTGGCGTTCCCGTACCGCGTCGACGATCAACAGGATCACGCCGAGCACGCTGGCGCCGATGCAGACCCACGCCACCAGCTCGTTGCTGGTCACGACCGCGAACACCAGGGCGACGAGCCCGATGAGGGCGAGTACGAGAGCAATGATCAGCATTGGTCACCCTCCAGCCGGTGCGGGTCGACGGCGGCGGGCGTCAGGCCCGCCGCGCGCCCAGCCGGCTCCCGGCTAGTTGTTTCCTCGGTTGAATTGGTCGAACCCGCCCGCATCGGCGCTGGAATCGACCGGAGCCGCCGAGCCACGCTGGCCGAGCTCTTCCAGCTGAGATTCGAGGTAGGTCTTGAGCCGCGTGCGGTACTCCCGCTCGAAGGTCCGCAACTGTTCGAGACGACCCTCCAGCACCGTGCGCTGCTGGTTGATGGTCCCCATGATCTCGGAGTGTTTACGTTCGGCGTCGGCCTGCAGGGCGTCGGCCTTCTCTTGCGCCTGACGCAGCTGCGTCTCGGAGCGGGACTGGGCGTCGGCGAGCATCGCGTCCGCACGCTGGCGTGCCTCGGAAACCGTGGTCTCGGCGGTGTGCCGGGCCTCGCTGAGGATCTGGTCGGCGTTGGCGCGGGCGTCGGCGAGCATCTTGTCCGACTCGGCCTTGGCGGTGCTGGTCAGGCGGTCCGCCGTGTCCTGGGCCAGGCTGAGCACGCGGGCGGCCTTGAGCGCCTGTTCCTCGTTGCTGCTGCTGGGCTGGGCCGGGGCCGCAACCGGCGCCGGCTTTACCGGCTCTGGCTCGGGCTCATAGGACGGGACCGGCTGAGCGACCGTCGGAGCCGCGGCGCCACCCCCGCCGCCAGCGGCCAACTCCTGGTCCAGCTCGGCGATCCGCTGACGCAGATCCGAGTTCTCCTCGATGAGCCGGGTCAGCTCGTTCTCAACCAGGTCAAGGAAGGCGTCGACCTCATCCTCGTTGTACCCGCGTTTGCCGATAGGCGGCTTACTGAACGCCACATTGTGGACGTCGGCAGGTGTAAGCGGCATTACTTTGTCCCCTCAAGTTCCCTGGACGGTCGAACGATCTGGAAAGTCTAGAACGTAACGGTAGCCGTCGTGCAACTGCCGCCCATCCTGTCACACCAGACTCGGCGGTTGCCGATTGGAGTAATAAATAAGGAGCAATTTCAATCTCTAAGCCAATAAATCACGTTTCTTAGATATGAAAATCACGCGCACCAAACTTGTCTCCGAATCGTGGCCGAACCGTCTCTTTCAAAGGCTTGGGAAGGGTTGGGAAGGCTCGAAAAGTCGCCAGGACTACGCGGCGGCGCTGAACGCCAGCTGCATGCCGATGAACGCGACGAGCAACAGCACCAGGATGGACAGGTCGAGTCGGACGGCGCCGATGGTGATCTGTGGGATGAGCCGGCGGAGCAACTTCACCGGCGGATCGGTGATCGACATGATGATCTCGAGGATCACGACCGTGACACCCGTGGGACGCCAGTCACGACTGAACGAACGGATCCACTCAATGACGACCCGGGCGATGAGCAGCAACCAGAAGGTGAACAGCACAAACCCGAGGATCTGAAAGAACAGCACCAACGAGAGCCCGACCTTATCGATGAGGATGACGAAACACGTGTCGCCGCCAACAATGCCGGCGTCCGCCAGCCTACCGACCCCGCGCCGGCGCACACATCCGACGAGCGGGTCCGGCAAACGCCAGGCCCGGTCGGTCAACCTTGACCTACCGGGCCGAGCAGCAGTCAGTGGGGTTATTGGTAGGCGTAGAAACCGGTTTCGGCGATCCGCCGGCGCTCCTCCGGGGACACGTCGACGTCCGCGGGCGACAGCAGGAACACCTTGGTCGCTACCTTGTCGAACGAGCCGCGCAGCGCGAAGGCCAGGCCGGCCGCGAAGTCGACCAACCGCTTGGCGTCGGCGTTGTCCATCGACACCAGGTCCATGATCACCGGGGTGCCGTCGCGGAACCGCTCGCCGATGGTGCGCGCCTCGCTGTAGTCCTTGGGACGCAGTGTGGTGATCTTCGACAGCGGATGCCCTTCCTCGAACATCATCGCCATCCGGCGCGGGTCCATCGCCAGCGCGCCGCGGGTGGAGTTGCGCAACCACGAACCCAGGCGCGGCCGGCCCATGTCGGGGCGGTCGAACTCGCGAGGCTGGAAGCGCGGCTCGTCGGCGTAGCCGCCGCGGTAGCTGCTGGGCGGCGGGTAGTCGACGGGCTCAGCGCGCAGGTCCGGTCGCGGGTCACGACGCGGGTCGTCGTAATCGCGGTCGCGTCCTTCATAACGGCCGTATTCGTCGTCGAATCGGGGCCGCGGATATCCCCGGGACGGGGTGCGGTCGTCGTAATACTCGTCGTCGTAGTCCTCCATCGGCGCCATCCCGAAGTAGGCCTTGACCTTGTGCAGTGTGCTCATCGTTGCCCCTTAGTAGCCTGGGATTTTTGTTGTCTGTGATGAAGGTGTGACTACAGTGACTATTCACGGTGACGGTAGCCGCCGTTGACCCAATAGCGCGGTACCGACACGCACACACGTCGAACCGTGTTTGACGGCGATTTCCAGGTCATTCGACATACCGGCGGACAGACCGACGGCGTTCGGGAATTGCTGGCACACCCGACTGCGCTCCGATTGCAGCTGGTCAAAGGCTCGTTCGGGCTCCCAGTCCAGCGGCGGGATACCCATCAGTCCGATCAATTCCAGGCTCTCGGCGCGGTCCACCTGAGCGCAGATTTCATCCACCGCGCCGGGCACGGCAATGTCGACACCACCCCGCGACACATCCCCGTCCAGGCTGACCTGAACGTAGATCCGCAGCGGCTTGCTGCGGCGGTGTTCGGCCAGTGCGCCCGCGACCGCGCGGTCCAGCGCGGTCACCAGATGAGGGTTGTCGACGGAATGCGCCGTGTGCGCCCAGCGGGCCAGCGCGCGGGCCTTCTTGCGCTGAATCTGGCCGACCATGTGCCACTGCATTTCGCGAGAGTCGCTGTGCTGCGACCCCGCCAACAAGCGGGTGAGTTCGGTCACCTTGGCCGCGGCTTCCTGTTCTCGGGATTCGCCAACGGACCGACATCCCAATCGGGACAAAATCGCAACATCGGTTGCTGGGAAGAATTTCGTAATCGGCAGAAGTTCAATTTCGGCAACATTGCGGCCGGCCGCCTCGGCGGCCCGCGCCAGGCGTGAACGCACCGCCGCCAACGCGCGCGTCAATTCCGATTGGCGCTCTGTTTGCGCTGAGCCTTCCACCGTCATCGCGGTCATTCCATCCACACCAGCGACGCCAGCCGGCCAGTCGGCGCAGCGCGCCGGTGGCTGAACAGCGTCGGGTCGGCCACCGTGCAGCGTGGGTCGACCTCGATGGATGTCACACCCAAATCGCGTAGCTGAGCGGCGATTCCGGCACGCAGGTCCAGCCCGGGGGTGCCCTTCGCGGTGGTGGTGCGGCTGCCCGGCAGCGCCGCCTCCACCTCGGCGGCCATCTCCGCGGGCACTTCGTAGTTGGGGCCGCTGACCGCCGGGCCGAGCAGGGCGGAGATGTCGCCGGTCTGCGCACCCAGCCCCAGCATCGCCTCGACCGCCCGGGCCACCACGCCGTGCTGCGCCCCGACGCGTCCGGCGTGCACCGCCCCGACGACGCCGGCCCGCGCGTCGGCCAGCAGCACCGGCACACAATCGGCCGTCACCACGGCCAGGGCCAACCGGGGCGCCGCGGTGACCACGCCGTCGGTGTCGGGCAGTGGGTCACCCGGCGGTCCGTCGACCACCTCGATCCGGGTGCCGTGCACCTGGTTCATCCACGCCACCCGGTCGGCGGGCAGGCCGGTGGCCGCGATCAGGCGGGATCGGTTGGCCCGCACGGCTTCCGGGTCGTCACCGACGTGGTCACCAAGGTTGAAGGTGTCGAACGGCGGTTTCGACACACCGCCCGCCCGGGTGGTGGTCACCCGCCGGATACGAACGCTCACGTGCCCAGTATCCGGAACCCGTTGCCCGCCAGGATGCATCGACGTCAAGCCGCGCTCGGTTTGTCGCGTACTGGCAAGCAAAACGAGACCTCAGCGGCGCATGAAGGGCGGCACGTCGACGTCGTCGTCGTCACCACCGATGCTCAGCGTCGCACCGTTGGTGTGAATCGGAACGCTGACGGCGTCGACCGGCTCGAACAACGTGGACGTGAGCTTGCCGGCCTTGGCTGACTCGATGCGATGCGCGCCGCCGGTCTCGGTGCCGGTGACCGGCTTGCGGCCCGGTCCGGCGTCGAAGCCCGCCGCGATCACCGTGACGCGCACCTCGTCGCCGAGCGAGTCGTCGATGACCGTGCCGAAGATGATGTTGGCGTCCTGGTGGGCGGCGTCCTGCACCAGCGAGGCCGCCTCGTTGATCTCGAACAGACCGAGGTCGCTGCCGCCCGCGATGGACATCAGCACGCCCTGGGCGCCTTCCATCGAGGCTTCCAGCAGCGGCGAGTTGATGGCGATCTCGGCGGCCTTGAGCGAACGGCCTTCGCCGCGCGCGGAGCCGATGCCCATCAGGGCGGTGCCGGCGCCGGACATGATGCCCTTGACGTCGGCGAAGTCGACGTTGATCAGACCCGGCGTGGTGATCAGATCGGTGATGCCCTGGACACCGTTGAGCAGCACCTCGTCGGCGCTGCGGAAGGCGTCCATCAACGACACCGCGGCGTCGCCCATCTGCAGCAGCCGGTCGTTGGGGATGACGATCAGGGTGTCGCAGCTCTCCCGCAGCGCGGCGATACCGTTCTCGGCCTGGTTGCTGCGCCGCTTGCCCTCGAAGGAGAACGGCCGGGTGACCACGCCGACGGTCAACGCCCCGAGTTTGCGGGCGATGCTGGCGACGACGGGTGCGCCGCCGGTGCCGGTGCCGCCGCCCTCGCCCGCCGTCACGAACACCATGTCGGCGCCGCGCAGCAGCTCCTCGATCTCCTCCTTGGCGTCCTCGGCAGCCTTTTTGCCGACCTCGGGGTCGGCGCCGGCGCCCAGCCCGCGCGTGGAGTCGCGGCCGACGTCCAGCTTGACGTCGGCGTCGCTCATCAACAAGGCCTGCGCGTCGGTGTTGATCGCGATGAACTCGACGCCCTTCAGGCCTTGCTCGATCATCCGGTTGACGGCGTTGACGCCGCCACCACCAATGCCCACGACCTTGATGACGGCCAGATAGTTATGTGGGGGGGTCATCATTCGTCTTCCTCCCTGATGGGCTTAGTTCCCTAGTCCACTGCGGTGTGTCTGCTTGCAAAACCCTCAACCTCAACCATAGAGTTAGAGTTATGTCAAGTAGTTCCGCGTAACCAGAACCGTATGGGTACGACGGGCACTAGCCGTGCAGGCGCGCCGACGCGCCACACGTAATTTTTCGTTGCGTTGGTTGCGCGAGCAGACGCGAAAGCCCCTCATTTCGGCACGAAATGGGGGCTTTCGCGGCTGCTCGCGCTACTTAACTGTGGGTAGGTCGGGGCTGGACACGTCATAGGTGCGGCCCGGCTGCGTCAGCAACGCCGACAGCTTCTCCGCTTTTTCGTCGGCCCGGTCGGTGGTTCCCCAGATCACCACCCGTCCGTCGGACAGCGTGAGCGTGATCGACGACACCGACGGGGCCGCGATCCGGCCCACCTGACCCGCGACCTCCGGCCGCAGCGCCATCAGCACCTTCAACGCCGCCAGCGTGGCGGGATCGGTAGGGCCGGGGTTCTCGACCTCGATATACGGCAGCGCCGGCGGCGGCGGATCGGTCGCGAAATCGACACCGTCGCGATCGAACAGGTGCGGACCGTCCGGAAAGTCCTTCACCACCACCGGGACCCGCTCCACGATGGTGATCCGCAGCGCCGACGGATACTGCCGCTGCACCCGCGCGCTGGCCACCCGCCGGATGGCCGCCACCCGGTCGGCGACCTCGTTGGTGTTGATCTGCAGCAGCGGCGTGCCGATCCGCACCTGTGCGGCGTCCAGCACGTCCTCGCGGGTCACCACGCCGGTGCCGGTGACGACGATGCTGCGGGCCGACATCGCCGGCGTGAAGTAGAGGATCAAGGCAAGGCCGACGCCGACCACCAGCAGCAGGATCGTCGCCAGCAGCATCTTCAAGCCCCGAACGACCCCGCGCGCAACGGGTTTGGGCTCGGTGTGGACGTGGCCGCGGGCGCGGCGTTTGGCCTCGCGGCGGGCATGTTCGATCGCCATCGCACGGGCCTGGGCGGCGCGGCGTTCGGCGCGCTCGCGGCGGGCACGCCGGCGCGGACCCTCGAAGTCCTCGTCTTTACCCGGTTCTGAACCGGGTTCTGAGGCCGGCTCGGCCCGTTCCTGGTTCTGAGCGGTGGTGATCGGTTCGGTGGCCGACTCCTCGGCGTCGTTCGCCTCGGCTGTCTCCCCCGCCGGTTCTGCGGCCGGCTCCTGGGCCGGGCCGTTCGCCACCAGGTCGGTCGGTTGACCGTCAGGGGGCTCGGTCACTGCAGTACCCCCGGGCGCCCGGGCGCGCCGCGGTTCGCCCGCAGCCGCAGCTCGGTCACGATCTCGGGCCCCAGCATGGTCACGTCGCCCGCGCCCATGGTGACGACGACGTCGCCGGCACCCGCGGCGGCGGCCACCTGCCGCGCCACCGTGGAGAAGTCCGGCAGGTAGTGGACGGGCACGCTGACGTGTTCGGCGACGCTGGCGCCGCTGATGCCGGCCAGCGGCTGCTCGCGCGCCCCGTACACGTCGAGCACGAACACCTCGTCGGCGCCGTTCAGCGCCGCGCCGAACTCCTGGGCGAAAGCCTTTGTGCGCGAATACAAATGGGGCTGGAACACCACCAGGGACCGGCCGCCGCCGCTCTGCTGGACCAGCGCCCGCACCGCGGCCAGGGTGGCGGCGATCTCGGTCGGATGGTGGGCGTAGTCGTCGAACACCCGCACCCCGTGCGCGGTGCCGACCAGTTCGAACCGGCGGCGCACCCCTTCGAAGGCGGCCAATCCGTCCAGCACGTCGTCGACCGGCGCACCGATCTCGGTCGCGGCCAGCAGCGCGGCCAGCGCGTTGAGGGCCATGTGCCGGCCGGGCACCGACAACCGCATCACCCGCTGCTGCGCCTCACCGGCGAGCTGGATGTGCGCGACCGCTTCGGTGCCGCGCTGCTCCCAGGACACCAGGGTCGCGGCCTGCGGCTCGGACACAGACAAGTCGGACACCGACCCGTAGCGCAGCACCCGGATTCCCAGCTCGGCGGTGCGCCGGGCCAGCGCGGCCGAACCCGGGTCGTCGGTGCACACCACCAGGGCACCCCCGGGCGCCAGCCGCTCCACGAACGAGTCGAACACCCCGACGTAGGCATCGGTGCTGCCGTAGAAGTCCAGGTGGTCGGACTCGATGTTGGTGACGACGGCGACGTTCGGGGTGTATTCCAGCAGGGTGCCGTCGCTCTCGTCGGCCTCGGCGACGAAGTAGTCGCCGCTGCCGTGGTGGGCGTTGGTGCCGGCCTCCCCCAGTTCGCCGCCGACCGCGAACGACGGGTCGCGCCCGCAGTGCTGCAGCGCGACGATCAGCATCGAGGTCGTGGTCGTCTTGCCGTGCGTGCCGGTGACCATCAGGGTGGTCCGTCCGGCCATCAGCTTGGCCAGCACCGCCGGGCGCAACACCACCGGAATGCCGCGACGACGTGCCTCGACCAGTTCCGGGTTGGTCTTCGGGATCGCGGCGTGGGTGGTGATGACCGCGGTGACGCCACCGGGCAGCAGATCCAGCGACGACGCATCGTGACCGATGCGGATCAGCGCGCCGCGCGCCCGCAGCGCGTGGATCCCCCGCGACTCCTTGGCATCCGACCCCGAGACCAGCCCGCCCCGGTCCAGCAGGATGCGGGCGACGCCGGACATGCCGGCTCCACCGATGCCGACCATGTGCACCCGCTGCAGCTCAGCGGGTAATTGTTCGCCGGTCACGGCCGGCCTCCGGGTAGACGGGCCAATCGGACCCGACGCGCGAGCTCGAGCGCCGCCTGGGCGACCTGCTGCGCCGCGTCGCGGTGTCCGACCTGCGCCGCGGCGGCGGTCATCGCCGCCAGCCGGGGGGCGTCGGTGAGCAGCCCGCCCACTTCCCGTGCCACCAGTTCCGGTGTCAGGTCGGCGTCGGCGACCAGCATGCCGCCACCGGCGTTGACCACCGGCAGGGCGTTGAGTCGTTGCTCACCGTTGCCGATCGGCAGCGGCACGTAGATGGCCGGCAGACCGACGGCCGACACCTCGGCCACCGTCATCGCACCGGACCGGCAGATGGCCAGGTCCGCGGCGGAGTAGGCCAGGTCCATCCGGTCCAGGTAGGGCACCGCGACGTAGGGCGGGTCGCCGGGGTCGGGTGTGCGCAGCTCGAGGGTGTTCTTGGGGCCGTGCGCGTGCAGGACGGACACGCCCGCCGCGGCCAGGTCGGCGGCGGCCCCCGACACCGCCCGGTTCAGCGACACCGCACCCTGCGACCCGCCGAACACCAGCAACACCCGGGCGTCGTCGGCGAAGCCGAAGTGAGCCCGGGCCTCGGCGCGCAACGCGGCCCGGTCCAGGGCCGTGATGGTCGCCCGTACCGGTACCCCGACCACCTCGGCGCGCCGCAGCCCCGAATCGGGCACCGCGGACAGGATGCGGTCGGCGCTGCGGGCGCCGACGCGGTTGGCGATCCCGGCCCGCGCGTTGGCCTCGTGGATCACCACCGGGATGCGGCGGCGCCGTCCCCCGGGCAATCCGCGGGCGGCCAGGTAGGCGGGCAGCGCCACATAGCCGCCGAACCCGACGACGACGTCGGCCTGCACCTTGTCCAGCACCGCCCGGGTCTCGCGCACCGCGCGCCAGACCCGCGGTGGCAGCCGGGCCAGGTCGCCGCTGGGTTTGCGCGGCAACGGCACCGGGGTGATCAGCTCCAGGTGGTAGCCGCGTTCGGGCACCAGCCGCGTCTCCAGCCCGCGCGCGGTGCCCAGCGCGGTGATCCGAACCCGCGGGTCCAGCGCGGTCAGCGCGTCGGCGACGGCCATCGCCGGCTCCACGTGTCCGGCGGTGCCGCCGCCGGCAAGCACCACCGATAACGCGGCACCGGCGGGCAGGGGATGAGCCCCTAGCCCGCCGGCCGATTGTCTGACCTGGTCATTCACCCGTAACGCTGACCTTCCAATGCGCGCACGCGCCGGCTGCGGCGCGGGCCGGCGTACTGCTGACCCGCTCCATTTTGCCTTTCCCGCAAATGAGCGGTACCCCCAGATCGGCGGTTGGACCGATCCGCGGAACGCGACAGCGCCGGTTGCGGCCGCCCGCCCGCCCGGCGCGGCGCCTCGCGGGGTGCGCGGCGGGCCGGCTGTGGGGCCGGCTTGGGGTGCGGGCGCTTGCGGTCGCGGAACGCCTCGAGACGGCTCGGCGAGTACGGCTCGGGCAGCGGCAACCGCAGCAACCGATTGACCTTGTCGTCGCGCCCGGCCCGCAACGCCGCCACGGCCTCGGGTTCGTGCCGGGCGGCGCTGGCGATGATGCCGATCTGGGTCAGCGTGGCCGCCGTCGAGGTGCCGCCGGCGGAGATCAGCGGCAGCTGCAGGCCGGTGACCGGCAGCAGCCCGATCACATAGCCGATGTTGATGAACGCCTGACCCAGCACCCACAGGGTGGTGGTCGCGGTCAGCAGGCGCAGGAACGGGTCGGCCGAGCGTCGCGCGATCCGCATGCCGGTGTAGGCGAACAGCCCGAACAGGCCCAGCAGACCCACCGCCCCGATCAAGCCCAGCTCCTCGCCGATGATCGCGAAGATGAAGTCGTTGTGCGCGTTGGGCAGGTAGTTCCACTTCGCCACGCCCTGGCCCAGGCCGTCACCGAAGATGCCGCCGTGGGCCAGCGCGTACTTGGCTTGGCGGGCCTGGTAGCCGGAGTCCATCGGGTCGTCTTCGGGGTTGAGCCAGGACCGCACCCGGTCCGACCGGTATCCGGCCGACACCGCCAGGATTCCGCCGGCGACGAAGACCAGCGCCAACGAGGCGAGGAACACCTTCAGCGGGAACCCGGCGTACCACAGCAATCCCAGCAGGATGATGCCCAGCGAGACCGTCTGGCCCAGGTCGGGCTGCAGCACGATCAGCGTCAGCGCCACGATCGCGGCCGGCACCAGCGGGATCAGCATCTCTCGCAGCGAGGCCCGCTCCATGCGCCGGGCGGCCAGCAGGTGCGCACCCCAGATCGCGAACGCCATCTTGGTCAGCTCGGAGGGCTGCATGGAGAAGCCGGCGATCACGAACCAACCGCGGGAGCCGTTGGCCTCCTTGCCGATTCCCGGGACGAGCACCAGGACCAGCAAAACGATGGTGAACGCGAAGCTGGAGAACGCGATGCGGCGCATGAACCGCACCGACATCCGCAAGGCGACATAGCAGCCGATCAGGCCCACCACCGTCCACATCACCTGCTTGCCGAAGATCACCCACGCCGACCCGTCGTCGTCGTAGGACCGCACCCCGGAGGCGGACAGCACCATGATCAGGCCCAGCGTGGTCAGCAACGCGGCGACGGCGATGATCAGGTGGAACGACGTCATGGGGCGGCCCAGCCAGGTGCCGAAGCGGGTGCGGGGGCCGACGCGTTCGGGTTTGGGCGTTTTCTCGGGCGCCTTTGCGGGCGGGGTCCCGGGGTCCGGCTCGGCGGCTGCCTCGGGAACCGGTTCGGGGTTCCCCGCCTCGTCCTGAGCCTCGTCCGCCGGCGCGTCCGCCTCGAGCACTTGCTCTGCCTTGTCCCGGCGACGCAGCCGGGAGAATGCCTTAGCCACCCCGCCTACCGGGCCGCGGCGCGTACGGCGGCCGCGAAGGCGTCGCCACGTGCGGCGTATCCGCTGAACTGGTCGAACGACGCGCCGGCGGGCGCCAGCAACACCGTGTCGCCGGGTTTGGCTAACTCCCGGGCCGCAGCCACCGCGGCGGTCATCACGCGAGTGCCAATGGTCTCAGCACCGTCATCCACTTGTGTCACATTTGTAACAGGAGCCTCAGCAGTCGCATGCATCTCAACATCCTCGCCTGTAACAACCTGTACGACGGGGACATCGGGCGCGTGTCGTGATAACGCCTCGGCAACCTCAACGCGATCGCGGCCGATCAGCACCGCGCCTACCAGCCGCGACGCGATGCGCGCGACTTCCGCGTCCACGGATGCGCCCTTGAGCAGGCCGCCGGCCAGCCACACCACCCGGGGGTAGGCCAGCACGGAGGCTTCGGCGGCGTGCGGGTTGGTGGCCTTGGAATCGTCGACATAGGTGACGCCGTCGACGACGGCCACCACCTCGGAACGATGCCGGCCCAGCTCAAAGGCGACCAGCGCCCGAGCTATCGCCTCGGCGGGCACCCCGACGCTGCGCGCGAGCGCGGCCGCCGCCAGGGCGTCGAGCACACCGACCGGTCCCGGCACGGGCAGCGAGGAGACCGGAACCAGCGGCAGCTCGTCGGCGAACGCGCGGTCGACCAGCTGCCCGCCGCGGACGCCGAGCTCCCCTACCCCCGGTTGGCCCAGCCGGAAGCCGACGCGGATCGGGGCCGGGGCGGTCTCGCGCAGCGCGGCCGCCCGGGCGTCATCCAGCCCGACGACGGCGACCCGCCCGGTCAGCACCCGGGCCTTGGCCGCGGTGTAGTCGGCCATGGTGCGGTGCCAGTCCAGGTGGTCTTCGGCGATGTTGAGCACCACGCCGGCCTCGGGCCGCAACGACGGCGCCCAGAACAGCTGGAAGCTGGACAGCTCCACGGCCAGCACATCGGCGGGCTGGTCCAGCACATCGAGCACCGGGTCGCCGATGTTGCCGCACAGCAGGCTGCGCAGCCCGCCGGCGACCAGCATGTCGTGCAGCATCGACGTGGTGGTGGTCTTGCCGTTGGTGCCGGTGACCACCAGCCAGCGCCGCGGCGGCCCGTAGTGCCCGGCCGCGTCGAGCCGCCAGGCCAGTTCGACGTCACCCCAGATGGGCACTCCCGCCGCGCTGGCGGCGGCCAGCACCGGTGTGGTCGGCTGGAAACCGGGGCTGGTCACCACCAGCGCGAATTCGGCGATCCGAGTGGCCGCCGCGGCGGGGTCCAGGGTCGCCACGCCGTTGTCGGCGTGCGGGGCCAGCATCGCGGGATCGTCGTCGCACAGCGTCGGCGCGGCACCGAACCGGGTCAGGGCGGCCAGCACCGCACGGCCGGTCACCCGCGCTCCGGCGATCAGCACCGGCGCACCGGGCGCCAAGGGGTCCAGCATCAGGCGCCGATCGTGGAAAGCCACTCACCGTAGAACAGAGCGACCCCCAGCCCGCAGGTGATCGCGGTGAGCAACCAGAACCGGATGATCACCGTGGTTTCCGCCCAGCCGACCAGCTCGAAGTGGTGGTGGAACGGGGCCATCCGGAACACCCGACGGCCGGTGGTGCGGAAGGCCAAGATCTGCAGCACCACCGAGGTGACCTCGGCGACGAACAGCGAACCGAGCACGACGGCGAGCATCTCGGTGCGGCTGGTCACCGACAGCCCGGCGATGATGCCGCCGAGGGCCAGCGACCCGGTGTCACCCATGAAGATCTTGGCCGGCGCGGCGTTCCACCACAGAAAGCCGATGCAGGCCCCGGCGGTGGCGGCGGCGATCAGCGCCAGGTCCAACGGGTCGCGCACGTTGTAGCAGGCCAGGCCCGGCGCGGTGACGCAGGCGTTACGGTATTGCCAGAAGGTGATCAGCACGTAGGCACCGGTGACCATCGCCATGCAGCCCGCGGCCAGCCCGTCCAGCCCGTCGGTGAAGTTGACCGCGTTCGACCAGGCGCTGACCACGATGACGCAGAACAGCACGAACACCGCCGGCGCGAAGGTCACGGTGGCGATTTCGCGCACGTAGGACAGGTCGGCGCTGGCCGGGGTCAGCCCCGCGTTGTTGGGAAACTGCAGCACCAGCACCGCGAACAGCACGGCCGCGCTGATCTGCCCGACGGTCTTGGCGGTCTTGTTCAGGCCCAGGTTGCGCGAGCGGCGGATCTTGATCAGGTCGTCGATGAAACCAACGCCGCCCAGCGCGGTCGCCAACAGCAACACCAGCAGTCCGGAGGCGGACACGCCCTCGCCGTCGAACGCCAGCCCGGCGAGGTGGGCGCCCACGTAGCCGGCCCAGATGCCGGCCAGGATCGCCACTCCACCCATCGACGGAGTCCCGCGTTTGCTGTGGTGGGTGGGCGGACCATCCTCGCGGACCTGGTGACCGAACCCCTGTTTGGTGAACAGCCGGATCAGCGCCGGCGTGAGCAGGATGGACACGGTCACCGCGATGGCGACGGCGATCAGGATCTGTCTCACTGGCGGGCCGCCCCCTGGTCGCCGATCGCGACGAGCGCGTCGGCCAGCGCCCCCAGCCCGGCCGAGTTGGACGCCTTGACCAGCACCACGTCCCCGGGCTGCACCTCGGCGCGCAGCAGCGCCAAGGCGGCGTCGCGGTCCGGCACGCTGACGGCCTCACTCCCCCAGGAGCCCTCCATCACAGCTCCCTGGTGCATGGCGCTCATCGGCCTCCCGGTTCCCACGACAACGAGTCGAGACACATCTAATCGCACCGCGAGCCGGCCGACGCGATCGTGCTCGGATATCGCGTCGTCCCCGAGCTCGGCCATCTCACCCAGCACCGCCCAGCTGCGGCGGGCCGCCGCGGCGGGGTCCGAGCCGCCGCGGGCGATCCAGGCCAGCGCCTGCAATCCGGCCCGCATGGAGTCCGGGTTGGCGTTGTAGGCGTCGTCGATCACCGTCACCCCGTCGGCGCGGGTGGTGACCTGCATCCGGTGCCGCGACACCGGACACGCCGCGGCGAGCGCGCCCGCAACCTGATCGATGCCGGCACCGCATTCCAGCGCGACCGCGGCGGCGCACAGCGCGTTGCTGACCTGGTGGTCGCCGTACACCCCGAGCCGGATATCGGCCTGCTCGTCACCGGCGTGCAGGGTGAACTGCGGCCGGGCCAGCTCGTCCAGCGTGACCGGGCCGGCCCAGATGTCACCCCCAGCGGTGCGGCTGACCCGGACCACCCGGGCCGCGGTCACCTGGGCCATCGCCGCCACGGCCGGGTCATCGGCATTGAGGATGACCACCCCGGACGACGGAACGGCTTGCGGCAGTTCGGATTTGGTGCGAGCGATGGCTTCGCGGGAGCCGAACTCGCCCAGGTGCGCGGTGCCGACGTTGAGGACCACGCCGATGGACGGCGGTGCGATCTCGGCCAGAGCGGCGATATTGCCGGGGTGCCGCGCCGACATCTCCAGAATCAGGTAGTCGGTGTCGCGGGTGGCCCGCAGCACCGTCCAGGGGTGCCCCAGTTCGTTGTTGAACGATCCGGGTGGGGCCACCACCTCACCCAGCGGGGCCAGCACCGCGGCCACCAGGTCCTTGGTCGACGTCTTGCCCGACGAGCCGGTGATCCCGATGATCGTCAGCCCGCCGGCCACCAGCTTGACGGCCACCGCCCGGGCCAGGCGGGCCAGCGCGGCCAGCACCGCCGCGCCCGATCCGTCGGCGTCGTGCTCGAGCACTCCGGCCCGGTCGTCGGCCGCGGCGCGCGGGGCCACCACGATGGCGGGCACCCCGACCGGACGGGCGGCCAGCACCGCGACGGCGCCCGCTGCCACCGCCGAAGCCGCGTGGTCGTGCCCGTCGGCGCGGGCGCCGGGCAGCGCCAGGAACAGCCCGCCCGGGCCGACGGCGCGCGAGTCGAACTCGACGGTGCCGGTGACACGGGTGGCCGCGGCCAGCTCCGGGGAGATGTCGGACAGGGTGCCGCCGACGACGTCGGCGATCTCGGCGATGGTCAGGTCGATCATCGGCGGGCCCCCAGCGCCTGCAGCGCTTGCGCGAGCTCCACCCGGTCGTCGAACGGGCGGGTCTGGTCGCCGACCCGCTGACCGGTCTCGTGGCCCTTGCCGGCGATCAGGACGACGTCGCCGGGCCCGGCCCAGGCCACCGCGTGCCGGATGGCTTCGCGGCGGTCGCCGATCTCGACCACCGACGGGGCCTTGCCGACGCCGGAGCCGACGCCGGAGCCGGCGCCGGCGCCGGCCAGGATCTCGCGGCGGATGGCGGCGGGATCCTCGCTGCGCGGATTGTCGTCGGTGACGACGACGAGGTCGGCGAGTTCGGCCGCCACCGCGCCCATCGGTGCCCGCTTGCCCGGGTCACGGTCGCCGCCGGCGCCGAACACCACCGCCAACCGGCGCCCCGGCCCCGCCAGGGTGGTCAGCACCGCGCGCAGCGCGCCCGGCTTGTGGGCGTAGTCGACCAGCGCCAGGAAGTCCTGGCCGCGGTCGACCTGTTCGAGCCGTCCCGGGACCCGGGTCTGGCGCAGTCCCGGCGCCGCCTGTTCCGGGGATACCCCGACAGCATCCAGAATGGCCAGCGCGACAAGCGAATTGGCGATGTTGTAATGCCCGGGCAGGTTGATCGCAACACGGTGGTGAACGCCGGCGGGGTCGATGGCGGTGAACTCCTGCCCGGCGGCACCGCTGGGTGCGACGTCGACAGCGCGCCAGTGCGCCGGGGTATCGGTGACGCTCACGGTGATCGCGTCACCGGCCCGAGCGGCCATGGCGCGCCCGGCTTCGTCGTCGACGCACACCACGACGGTGCGGGCCCGCAACGCCGAGGCGGGGTCGAACAGCGCCGCCTTGGCCTCGAAATAGGCCTCCATGCTCGGGTGGAAGTCGAGGTGGTCGCGCGAGAGGTTGGTGAAGGCGCCAACGGAGAATTCGGTGCCGTCCACCCGACCGAGGGTGAGCGCGTGACTGGACACCTCCATCACCACGGTGTCCACTCCGCGTTCGGCCATCGCCGCGAACAGGGCTTGCAGCGCGGGCGCCTCCGGGGTGGTCAGCGCGCTGGGGATGTCGGCGCCGTCGATGCGGATGCCGATGGTGCCGACCAGTCCGGCGATTCGGCCCGCGGCCCGCAGACCCGCTTCGACCAGATATGTCGTGGTGGTCTTGCCGGAGGTGCCGGTGATCCCGATGACCCGAACCCGGTCGGACGGGCGGCCGTAGACCGTGGCGGCCAGACCACCCAGCACGCCGCGCGGAGCGGGGTGCACGAGGACGGGCACGGCGTCGGCGTGCGAACCCATTTCGAGCACCCCGTCGGCGTCGGTCAACACCGCGACGGCGCCGCGTTCGATGGCCGCGCCGGCGTGGCGGGCACCGTGGGTGACCGACCCGGGCAGGGCGGCGAACAGGTCGCCGGGGCGCACGTCCTGGCCCCGCAACGTCACGCCGGTGACGGGCACGTCGGCGACGGCGCCGCCGTGCGCGGACACGGCGCCGACCTGGGCGGCCAGCGCGGCCAGCGAGACGCCCGCGCCGGCGCTGGGACGCAGATCCGTGGGCACGGCTGCCACTGCGTCATCACCTCCCGTCCGACGCTGAGCGAAACGCCATTATCGGCTTGGATCAGCTTTGACACCCTACCCAGCCACCGTGGGGCCGGTGACCTCCCGCGCCTGCGTCGGCGTTACATCGCCTGCAGGGTCAGCGGCGGTCCCGGGTCGGGTGACAGCGGCACGTTCTCGCGCTGCATCAGCCAGCCCGCGATGTTGTGGAACAGCGGCGCCGCGGAGTGCCCTGGTGTGCCGTCGGCGTTGCGCTGCGGGTTGTCCATCATGATGCCGATGACGTAGCGGGGATTGTCGACGGTGGCCATGCCGGCGAACGTGATCCAGTAGACGTCGTCGAAGTAGCAGCCGCAGCCCGGGTTGATTTGCTGCGCGGTCCCGGTCTTGCCGGCCATCTGGTAGCCGGGGACCGCGGCGGCCGGGCCGGTGCCCTGCTGGTAGCCCATCGGGTCCTGCTGCACGACCGCGCGCAGCATCTGCCGCACCGTCTGCGCGGTCTGCGCGGAGACCACCCGCACGCCTTCGGGGCGGGCTTCCTCGGTACGCGTTCCGTCGGCGGCGATGGTGGCCTTGAGGATCCGCGGCGGGATGCGCACGCCGTCGTTGGCGATGGCCTGGTACATGCCCGCCATCTGCAGCAGTGTCATCGAAACACCTTGGCCGATAGGCAGATTTGAGAAGGTGCTGCCCGACCACTGGTCGATCGGCGGCACCAGGCCCGCGCTCTCGCCGGGGAGCCCGACGCCGGTGCGCTGACCGAGCCCGAACTTGCGGACCATGTCGTAGAAGCGTTCCGGCCCCACCCGCTGCGCCAGCATCAGCGTGCCGACGTTGGACGACTTCCCGAACACACCGGTGGTGGTGTAGGGCATCACGCCGTGTTCCCACGCGTCGTGCACGGTGACGCCGCCCATCGAGATTGTGCCCGGCACCTGCAGGACCTCGTCGGGGTTGCTCAGCCCGTATTCGATGACCGACGAGGCGGTGATGATCTTGTTCACCGAACCCGGCTCGAACGGCGAGGACACCGGCAGATTGCCCAGTTGCCGGTCGCCCTGGCGCCCGATGTCCTGCGACGGGTCGAAGGTGTTGTCGTTGGCCATCGCCAGCACTTCACCCGTCTTGGCGTCCAGCACGACCGCCGACACGGTGTGGGCACCCGACACGTTCTTGGCCTGTTGCACCTGCTGCTGTACGTAGAACTGGATGTCGTCGTCCAGGGTGAGCTGGACCGTGGAGCCGTGCACGGCCTTGTGCCGGTTGCGGTAGCTGCCGGGGATGACCACGCCGTCGGACCCGCGGTCGTAGGTGACCGATCCGTCGGTGCCGGCCAGCACCGCGTCCAGCGAGTCCTCCAGGCCCAGCAGGCCGTGCCCGTCCCAGTCGATGCCCCCGACGATGTTGGCCGCGAGCGACCCGCCTGGATACTGGCGCAGGTCCTGGCGCTCCGAGCCGACCTCGGGGAACTTGGCCGAGATCGCATGTGCGATGGCGGGATCGACGTTGCGGGCCAGGTAGACGAAGGTCTCGTTGCTCTGCAGTTTCTTGAGCAGGGCCGCCGCGTCCGGCTTGTTGTTCAGCTTGCCCGCGACTTCTTTGGCGATGTCTTTGAGGCGCTCCTGCGGGTCCGGCGCGTGTGGCGACTTCTTCCTGGCTTCTTCCAGCTGTTGGCGAATTCGCTTGGGCTGGAAGGTCAGGGCGCGCGCTTCGATGGTGAAGGCCAGCCGGTCGTTGTGGCGGTCGACGATGGCGCCGCGGATCGCGCGTTCGACGTCGGTGACCTTCAGCTGGCCCGCGGCCTGGGCATTGAGCTGCGGCGCGTTGGACACCTGCAGGTAGAACAGCTGGGTGACGGCCACGATCATCAAGATCAAGATGACGACATTGCCCGCCCGATGCCGGAAGACGAACGACGCCCCACGGCTCGCCACTTCCACCGCCTGACGGGTGCGCCGCTCCCGGGCCGAGTGGGCTGTGCCGGGGGCGCGAGTCGGCTTGTCCTGCTTGGGTTTGCGAGTTCGCCTGGGCTGCTTGACGTCCTGGGCTGCACGCGGTTTACGGGCGCGGCGCTCCGGGGCCGCCCGGCGGGGGTCGCGGCTCATCGCGGGATCCCGGGCACAGCCGGTGCCGCCGGCGCGACGGGGACGACCTGCTCGCCGACGGCCGGCAGGGGCGCTACCCCGTGTACGTCGGGAACGGTTGGGCCGGTGGGCATTCCGGGCACCGGCGCGGCTACTGGCGGAACGATCTGAGTCGGGACCTGGCCCGGGACCTGGGGCAGCTGGGCCGGGACCGGGGGCAGCTGGACCGGAACCCCGTGCAGCGGGTCCAGCACCACCGGCGCCTGGGCGGGCAGACCGGGCACCTGGGCGGGCAGACCGGGCACCTGGGCGGGCAGTTGCGTGCTGCCCAGCGTCGAGGATCCGTCGGGCCCGCGCAGGAGCACCTGCGGACCGGTGCGAACGGGCGGGGCCGGGTCACCAGGAGCGGGCATCACCCGGACCGCCACCTCCGGCGGCGTCACCGGCGGCTTGGGCGGCGGGGGTGGGCCCTCGTCGGGCAGCTTGGTGTTCAACGGCGGCGGCGGCACGCCGTCGGCCGGTTTGGGAGTGCCGACCACCACCCAGTTGCCGTCGGGCGCCTGAACCAGGTGGGCGGTGTCGCGAGTGGGGATCATGCCCTGTTTGCGGGCCGCTTCGGCCAGCGCAGGCGCGGACTCCGCCTCGCGCACGTCGCGCTCGAGCGCCTCCTTCTGCTGTTGCAGCATGCGGGTGCGCTCGCGGGCGTGGCTGAGCTGGTAGGACCGTTCGGCGGCGTCGGTGGACAGCCAGAGCGTCAGGCCCAGACCGATGCCCAGCGACCCGATCACCAGCACGACGAACGGGACCCGGCTCAGCAACGTGCGCGGGCGCAGGTCGATCTGCGCCAGCCGGATGGCCAGCCGTTCGGACAGCTTGGGCCGAACTACTTTGGGCGCCTTCGCTTTACGTGCCTTGGCGCGGGCCTTGGCCTGGCTGGTGTTCTTGGGCCGGGCCGGGCGGTCGACGGGCCGGGCCATCGGACTCGTCTGCGGCCCCGACCTCGGCGCCCGGACCTCGCGTGCGGGCGCGGTGGACTTGCGGGCGCGACCCCGCCGGGACGACGGGTCGGCGGGGGTACGAACGCCGGTGGCGCCGGCGCGACGAGCGCGACGCTCGCTGTCGCGGCGCTTCGTCGCCTCGCGCTTTGTGCTCATGCCTTCGCCTTCCCGTTCTCCCGCTCGACTCGTTGCAGGGCGCGCAGCCGCACCGGGGCGCTGCGCGGATTGCGTTCCGTCTCAGCCGCGTCAGCCCGTTCCGCTCCGCGCGTCAACGAGGTGAATCGTGGCCCGTGGCCGGGAAGTTCGACCGGCAGACCCGGCGGGGTACGGGAGGCCGTCGCGTCGGCGAACAACCGCTTGACGATCCGGTCCTCCAGCGACTGGTAGGACAGGACCACGATGCGCCCGCCCACCGCCAGCGCCTCCAGCGCGGCCGGCACGGCGCTGCGCAACGACTCCAGCTCGTCGTTGACCGCAACACGCAGCGCCTGGAAGGTGCGCTTGGCCGGGTGCCCGCCGGTCCGCCGGGCCGGCGCCGGGATCGCCTCGTAGAGCAGCGCTACCAGCTCGGCCGTCGAGGTGAACGGAGCGCGGGCGCGGCGGCGGACGATCTGCGCCGCGATCCGGCGGGCGAATCGCTCCTCGCCGTAGCGGTGCAGGATGTCGGCCAGCTCGGCCTCGGGGTAGTTGTTGACGATGTCGGCGGCGGTCAGCGGCGCCGAGGGGTCCATCCGCATGTCCAGCGGCGCATCCTTGGCGTAGGCAAACCCCCGCTCCGCACGGTCCAGCTGCATCGAGGAGACCCCGAGATCGAACAGCACGCCATCCACTGATTCGATTGTGGGATAACTGGATTCGGCAAGTGCCGCCGCGATGCCGTCGTAGCGGGTGTGCACCAGGGTGACCCGATCGGCGAAGGGAGCCAACCGGTTTCGGCTGATGGCCAAGGCGCTCGGGTCGCGGTCGAGCCCGATCAGCCGCAGCCCGGGCAACTCGGTGAGGAATCGCTCGGCGTGCCCGCCGGCGCCGAGGGTGGCGTCGACGAGCAACGCGCCGGCACCGTCGGGACTGTGCCGGGTCAGCGCCGGTGCCAGCAATTCGACGCATCGCTGCGCCAGCACCGGCACATGGCCGAAATCACCTGCGCCGGAACGCGGATCGTCGGGGTTAGGCATCCTGACCCCTCCCCGGCCGGTGCGGCCTAGCTGGCGTCCCGCCCGTGCACCGAGGCCCCTGTCCGAGACGCACCTGGCGTTGGGGAAGTACGCCAGGGTCGGTTCGGGCAGAGACCACGGTGCACAGGCATGCACCTCAGAAGATGTCGCCGAGTGCTTCATCGCTGGCCGCGGAGAAGTTCTCTTCATGGAGTTGCTGATAGTCGTTCCAGGCCTGGGCATCCCAGATTTCGAGATAGTCGACCGCACCGATGACCACGCAATCCTTGGACAGGCCGGCGTAGCGCCGGTGGTCGGCCGACAGCGTGATGCGCCCCTGCCCGTCGGGGTGCTGCTCGTCGGTGCCGGCGGCGAGGTTACGCAGAAACGCCCGCGCCTCCGGATTGCTGCGCGGCGCCTTGCTGGCCCGCCGCGCCAACTGCTCGAACTCCGCACGCGGATAGACGGCGAGGCTGTGATCTTGACTCTTGGTGACCATCAACCCCCCTGCCAATGCGTCGCGAAATTTGGCCGGCAGCGTGAGCCGCCCCTTGTCGTCGAGCTTGGGCGTGTAGGTGCCGAGAAACACTGCGGCACCTCCGACTTGCTTGTCACCCAAACACTTCGGCCACCATACCCCACAGTCCCCCACTTCGCCCCATAACGACCCCCTCCGCGCGTCTCATGGCGCCGTTCCCCCACCACACGCCGCGGGGCGGCCCACTTCGGCGGGCCCGGCACTTTTCCCGGGGCACATAAAACCGCACTTCAGAGCCCTATTTCAGGCGATGGAGGCGGGGTGGGGCGCGGTGGGGAGCGATGGACACAAGTGCGCTACGAATGCGCCACGAGTTGGCTAACCGGGGCCCGGCGCGCGTGTTTTGCGGGCTGAGCCTGCAACGCTGATTGCCCGAGCATTCGTCGGCCTGCACTGACAAAGCAAAACGGGGCAGCCGTTGAGCTACCCCGTTATTCGCGTATCAGAAAGGGTTATTCGTCGAAGCGCCGACGGAACCGGTCTTCCATGCGGCTGGTGAACGTTCCACCCGGGCCCTTGGACCGGCGCGGGCGCGACGGGCTCGCGGTGGTTCCGGTGTCCGGGCGGCCGGACAGCCGGCGACCGGTGACGGCGTACACCACGCCACCGAACATCACGACGAAACCGAGCACGCTCAGGATCGGGAAGGTTCCGATCATGGTGGCTTTGAAGGCGACCCCGGAGACCAGCATTGCCAAGCCGACGACGAACAGCGCGGTGCCCTGCAGTCGGCGTCGCGCGGTGGGCGCGCGGAAACCGCCGCCACGTACGCTCGAGGCGAACTTCGGATCCTCGGCATAGAGAGCGCTCTCGATCTGATCGAGCATTCGCTGCTCATGATCGGAGAGTGGCATTCGTCCCTCCTTGCCGAAACACTGTCCCGTAGCCACTGATAGCACGCGGATGCCCGTTGTAGAGCAATTAATACCAATGATACGAGGTCCATCTGCGCCGTACCACTGATTCGCAGGCGATTCTATCTCGGCTGCGTCGGCGAGCAGTGCCGGGCCGCGACACGACCGGCCGTCGCGGCGCGAGGGCCACACCCGATACTGGAACGTGCCCGACTTCGACCGGGCGCCGTTTGCCTACCCGAGGAGGACAGCGCGTTTGGCGACTTTCCTCATCGATTTCCCGGCGAACGAGATGCAGCGCCGCCTCGGTGAAGCGCTGGGCGTGTACGTCGACGCCATGCGTTACCCCAAGGGCACCGAGAATCAGCGCGCCAGCATGTGGCTCGAGCACACCCGCCGGCCCGGCTGGCAGGCGGTCGCCGCCGTCGAAGTGGCGACCGACGATGCCGGCGCGGGCGGCCAGCCGCCGTCGGCCGCGGAGTTGAGCAACGCCCCGCTCGTCGGCGTCGCCTATGGGTACCCGGGCGCACCCGGCCAGTGGTGGCAGCAGCAGGTCGTCCTGGGCCTGCAGCGCAGCGGTTTCCCGCAGCACGCGATCGATCGGCTGATGACCAGCTACTTCGAGCTCACCGAGCTGCACATCCACCCGCGGGCGCAGGGCCGTGGGCTCGGCGAGGGCCTGGCCCGGCGGCTGCTCGGGGGCCGTCAGGAAGACAATGTGCTGCTGTCCACCCCGGAGAACAATGGCGAGGCCAACCGGGCGTGGCGGCTGTACCGGCGGCTGGGCTTCACCGACGTGATCCGCGGCTACTACTTCGCTGGGGACCCGCGGGCTTTCGCGATTCTGGGCCGCGCGTTGCCGCTGTGACCGGGCGGCTCACCGGATCCGCGCGCCGGGTCTGGCACGATGACCTGGTGCGCGCCAGCTCTCCCACGCAATCAGCCCGGACGGTTTCCGCGCGACGGAGCCGCCGGGTCCTGGCGATCCTGATGCTTTTGTTGGTGGTACCGCTGGCTAGCGGCTGCCTGCGGGTGCGGGCTTCGCTGACCATCTCGCCCGACGACCTGGTGTCCGGCGAGATCATCGCGGCGGCGAAACCCAAGAGCAATCGGGACACCGGGCCGCAGCTCGACACCAACCTGCCCTTCAGTCAGAAGGTCGCGGTGTCGAACTACGACAGCGACGGCTACGTGGGCTCACAGGCCGTCTTCTCCGATCTGACCTTCGCCGAGCTGCCGCAGCTGGCGCATATGAACCCCGATGCGTCCGGGGTCAATCTCTCGCTGCGCCGCAACGGCAACATGGTGATCCTGGAAGGTCGCGCCGACCTGACCTCGCTCACCGACCCCGAAGCCGAGATCGAGCTGACCATCGCGTTCCCGGGCACGGTCACCTCCACGAATGGGGACCGCATCGAGCCCGAGGTCGTGCAGTGGAAGCTGAAGCCGGGCGTGGTGAGCACGATGACCGCCCAGGCTCGCTACACCGATCCCAACACCCGGTCATTCACCGGGGCGGGCATCTGGCTGGGCATCGCATCATTCGCCGCCGCCGGCGTGGTGGCGATGCTGGCCTGGGCGAGCCGGGACCGCTCGCCGCGGTTCACCGCGCCGACCGACCAGTCGTCCGGCTAGGCCGGCTTGTCGGGCGCCCAGTAGGCGAGCATCTCGGCGAACGTCTCGAACGCCGGCCCGGAGACGCCGTAGGTCGCCTCGAAATGGATGCTCAACGGGAATCCCAGCTCAGCCACCCCGTCCACCACGCGCTGGTACAGGTCGACCAGCATCCGCCGCTTTTCCGGCGGCTCGCTGGCAGCCAGCTTCCTGACGAACTCCTGTTCCTCGGCGACCACCGCATTGCCAGGGTCCTGGATCAGCCAGTTGATCAGACCGACCCGGGCCTCCATCTTCGGGACGAAGCCGAACGAAAGCAGGATCTCGGGCCGGTGATCGGTGCTCTTGGCGAAGTCGGCGAGAAAGCCCACGATGGCATCGGAGTACAGCAGTTGCGTCATGCCGTAGGTGGCGCCCTGGTTGCATTTGAAGTCGAACCGGCCCTGTTCGCCCTCCCGGGTGGGAATGAGGATCACGCCACGGTTGGCCACCGCGTCGCGGTAGATGGACAGCGCGTCGGTGGGCGCGACACCGGAGCCTTCGCCGTCGTTCATGGTGCGCGGCACCCCGACGAAGACCACGCCCTCCATCCCGGCTGCGGTCAGTTTGGCCAGCCGCTCGCCCAGGGTGGCTTCGTCCATGAAGGCGGTGACTTGGGTGCACAGGCCGTTGATCCCGGGCAGTTGCGGACGGATGATCGACCAGAAGTCCAGCACGTCCAGCTTGGGCTGCATCGTTATCGGGCGATCGTCGTCCTCGGCGATCATGCCCGGGATCATCACGTGCCGGATGCGCCCGTCCAGGCCGAACTCCGCGGAGTACCGCACCACTTTGGCCGCGTCGTCCGCTGCCTTCTCGAAACCCCCGGCCACGTTCGGCGGCACCAGCTCCAGCGCGATGGTGTTGAGCGTCACCCAGTTCCTCTTCCCTGCCGGCCTGCATTCTGACGCGCCACGCCGCGCAAATCCCCCCGTGCTGAGCCCGGCCGACCGTCGACGCGGGCCACCACGACAGCATAGGGGCGGCAGGTCAGGGCGCGGCATACACTGTCGGGCCAGAGACCTGCCCAGGGAGAAAGGGGCGCCGCGCTGAGCCTGCAAGCATCGGCACCATCGACCGACGAGGTGGCCGGCGCCGTCACCGATCAACTGCGACGGTACCTGCGCGACCGGCGCGGCGAGTCGGCGTATCTGGGCACCGAATACGAGGCGCTGACCGCCTGGCTGGAGGATTTCGTGCTCAGCGGCGGTAAGCGGTTGCGGCCGGTGTTCGCCTACTGGGGATGGGACGCCGTCGCCCCGCAGGCGCCCGGCCCCGATTCGCTGCTGCTGTTCGGCGCGCTGGAACTGCTGCACGCATTCGCCCTGGTGCACGACGACGTCATCGACGCCTCGGCGACCCGCCGTGGCCGGCCGACCGCGCACGTGCACTTCGCGGCCCTGCACGCCGAACGCGGTTGGCGCGGCGCCTCCGACCAGTTCGGCATGTCGGCGGCGATCCTGCTCGGCGACATCGCGCACGCCTGGGCCAACGACATCATCGCCCGCGTCCGGATGTCCGCCGATGCCCGTGCGCGGGTGGAGCCGGTGTGGTCGGACATCCGCACCGAGGTGCTGGGCGGTCAGTATCTGGACATCCTGGCCGAGGTCTCGGTGCCGGCCTCGGCCGCGGAGTCGGTCGCGTCGGCGATGACCGTCGCCACTTACAAGACCGCCTGCTACACGGTGTTGCGGCCGCTGCAGCTGGGTGTCGCCGCCGCGGCGGACCGGCCCGACGTGTTGTCGATCTTCGGACAGTTCGGGACCGATCTCGGGGTGGCGTTCCAGCTGCGTGACGACGTCCTGGGCGTGTTCGGGGACCCGGCGGTCACGGGCAAGCCGTCCGGCGACGACCTGCGGTCCGGCAAGCGCACGGTGCTGCTGGCCGAGGCCATCCAATTGGCCGAGGAGTCAGACCCGTTGGCGGCCAACCTATTACGGACTTCGGTCGGGACCGACCTCAGCGAGGAGCAGGTACGCGAACTGCGCGACGTGATCGAAGGGGTGGGTGCGCTGGCGGCGGCGGAGAACCGGATCACCGAACTCACCGAGCGGGCGCTGGCCACCCTGGCTTCCGCACCGGTCAGCGCGACGGCCAAGGCCGGCCTGTCAGACCTGGCCCACCTTGCCACCGACCGGTCCGCCTGAGCCGATGACGACCCTTCTGACGCAAGGCATTTCGCGGTTGCGGACGTTCATCACCACGCCCGAGGCGGCACCGGCGCGGCAGGGTTTCCTGGGGTCGGTGCTGATCACCGCCGGCGGACTGGGTGCGGGCAGCACCCGCCTGCACGATCCGTTGCTGGAGTCGATCCACATGTCCTGGCTGCGGTTCGGCCACGGGTTGGTGTTGTCGTCGATCCTGCTGTGGCTGGGCGTGGTCCTGGTGATCGTCGCGTGGTTGCGACTGGGTCGGCGCGCGCTGGCGGGACAGACCAGCGAATTCACCATGCGGGCCACCACCGCGTTCTGGCTGGCGCCGTTGCTGCTGTCAGTGCCGGTGTTCAGCCGCGACACCTATTCCTATCTCGCCCAGGGCGCGCTGCTGCGCGACGGCCTGGACCCCTACGCGGTGGGGCCGGTCGGTAACCCGAATCCGTTGCTGGACGACGTCAGCCCGATCTGGACGATCACCACCGCCCCGTACGGGCCGGCGTTCATCCTGGTGGCCAAGCTGGTGACGATGCTGGTCGGCAACAACGTCGTGGCGGGCACCATGCTGTTGCGGCTGTGCATGCTGCCCGGGCTGGTGCTGCTGATCTGGGCCGCTCCCCGGCTGGCGCATCATGTCGGCAGCGACGGCGCCAAGGCGTTGTGGATCTGCGTGCTCAACCCCCTGGTGTTGATCCACCTGATGGGTGGGGTGCACAACGAAATGCTGATGGTCGGCCTGATGGCCGCCGGCATCGCGCTGACCCTGCAACGCCGCCATGTCCTCGGCATCGCGTTGCTCACCGTCGGGATCGCGGTCAAAGCCACCGCCGGGCTGGCGTTGCCGTTCATGTTCTGGGTATGGATGCGTCACCTGCGCGAGGACCGAAACTGGCATCCGGTGCGGGCTTTCGTGGTGGCCGCCCTGTCGTCGCTGGCGATCTGTGTCGCGGGCTTCGCGGTGCTGTCCCTGATCGCGGGTGTGGGCCTGGGCTGGATGACCGCCCTGGCGGGCTCGGTGAAGATCATCAACTGGTTGACCGTGCCGACGGCGGTGGCGAACCTGGTGCACTTCTTCGGCAGCGGGTTGTTCGCTGTTCAGTTCTATGCCGTGCTGCGGATCGCCCGGCTGATCGGGATTTTGATCATCGCGGTATCACTGCCGGTGTTGTGGTGGCGTTTCCGCCACGACGACCGGGAGGCGCTGACCGGCATCGCCGGCGTGATGCTGATCGTGGTGCTCTTCGTGCCGGCGGCGCTGCCCTGGTACTACTCGTGGCCGCTGGCCGTGCTCGCCCCGCTGGCGCAGTCACGCCGGGCAATGGCCGCCGTCGCCGGAATCTCGACGTGGATCATGGTGATCTTCAAGCCCGACGGGTCGCACGGCATGTATTCCTGGCTGCACGTGGGATTGGCGACCGCGTTCGCGGTGCTGGCATGGTATTCGCTGTACCGCCAGGACGAGCCGGTGGTGCGGGCCGAGGAGCAGCCGGCTAGTACGCCATAGCCTGGGCGCGCCGCACCACCTCGCGAGCCTGATGGGCATGCAGGGCGTCGACCGGGCGGGCATTGCTCAGGGCGTCACGGGAGCCGTCGCGGGTAACCGTGAGCGACGGGTCCGGGGTGAACAGCCAGCGCACGATCTCGGTGTCGTGGTAGCCGCCGTCGTGCAGGATCGTCAACAACCCCGGCAGGCTCTTCACGACCTGGCCGGAGTTGGTGAAGAAGACCTGCGGCACCACCACCCCGCCGTTGCGGCGCACCGCAACCAGGTGGCCTTCGCGCAACTGCTGCTGCACCTTGCTCACCGGTATGCCGAGCAGTTCAGCGACCCGGGTCAGGTCGTAGGTTGGCTCGTCAGGATCCAGAACATCGTCGCCGGCCGGAATGCTGCCCACGGCGTTCAGTCTAGAACTTGCCAGGCGGCCAAGTCTGCGCGTTTTGGCGACGTTTCCCCATGAAATTGCGGCGCACACCTACGATGGCCTCCGTGGTTGAGACGGGAGACCTGCGCGCCAGCACGCTGCTGGATGGCCGCTATCTCGTCCAGGCCAAGATCGCCAGCGGCGGCACCTCGACCGTCTACCGCGGGGTTGACACCCGGCTGGACCGCCCCGTCGCCCTGAAGGTGATGGACGCGCGCTATGCGGGTGACCAACAGTTCCTGACCCGGTTTCAGCTCGAGGCGCGCGCGGTGGCGCGGCTGAAGAATCCGAACGTGGTGGCGGTCTACGACCAGGGCCACGACGGCCGGCACCCGTTTCTGGTGATGGAGCTCGTCGAGGGCGGCACCCTGCGCGAGCTGCTGATCGAGCGGGGGCCGATGCCGCCGCATGCGGTGGCCGCGGTGCTGCGGCCGGTGCTGGGCGGGTTGGCCGAGGCGCATCGGGCCGGGCTGGTGCACCGCGACATCAAACCGGAGAACGTCCTGATCTCCGACGGCGGCGAGGTCAAGATCGCCGACTTCGGGTTGGTCCGGGCGGTCGCCGGGGCCGGAATCACTTCCGCCAGTGTCATTTTGGGCACCGCCGCCTACCTCTCGCCCGAGCAGGTCCGCGACGGCAACGCCGGGCCCCGCAGCGACGTGTACTCGGCCGGGATACTGACCTACGAGCTGCTGACCGGTCAAACCCCGTTCACCGGTGACTCGGCGTTGTCGATCGCCTATCAGCGGATGGATAACGATGTGCCCCCGCCGAGTGCGGTAATCGAAGGTGTGCCACCGCAATTCGACGATTTCGTGGCGTGCGCGACTGCTCGGGACCCCGCCGAACGGTATGCCGACGCGATCGAGATGGCCGCCGACGTGGCGGCGATCGTCGAGGAGCTGGGGTTGCCGGACTTTCGGGTGCCGGCGCCGCGCAATTCGGCACAGCACCGGTCCGCGGCGCTGCAGCGCAGCCGCGTGGCCGAGCGGCCGAACCCGGGCCCGCCGCCGGTGCATCGCCCGACCCGGCAGTTCACCCGCGAACCGGGCGACTGGCCGCAGCAGGTGCCGCCGGCTGAGCGTGATCATGCAGCCGATTCGGGGTACGACTACGGATCCGACCCTGAATTCGACTCTGGCGCAGACGAATACGGCGACGACTCAGAGGAGTTCGCCGGCATCCCGATCGAGGACTTCAGGTGGGAGCGACAGCACCGCCGGCGCTTGATGCTGGTGTGGATGGCGGTGGTGCTGACCCTGACCGGACTGGTCGCGACGGCTGGGTGGACCGTGGGCGTGCACCTGAGCGCCTTGTTGCGTTAGCTGGCGCGAGCAGACGCCCCTTCCGCAGCGCGCGCCCCTTAGTCGCGCAGCATCTCCGCGACCAGGAAGGCCAGCTCCAGCGACTGCTGTGTGTTCAGCCGCGGGTCGCAGGCCGTCTCGTACCGACCGGACAGGTCGGTGTCGGAGATGTCCTGCGCTCCACCGAGGCACTCGGTGACGTTCTCACCGGTGATCTCGACGTGGATCCCGCCCGGGTGGGTGCCCAGCGCGCGGTGCACCTCGAAGAAGCCCTGCACCTCGTCGACGATCCGGTCGAAGTGCCGCGTCTTGTAGCCCGTCGAGGACTCGTGGGTGTTGCCGTGCATCGGGTCGCACTGCCAGATCACCTGGTGGCCGGCGGCCTGAACCTTCTCGATGATCGGCGGCAGCACGTCGCGCACCTTGTTGTTGCCCAGCCTGCTCACCAGGGTCAGCCGGCCCGGCTTGTTGTGCGGGTCGAGCCGCTCGACGTACTCGACGGCCAGTTCCGGCGTCATCGTCGGGCCGATCTTGACGCCGATCGGGTTGGCGATTACCTCGGCGAACGCAACATGCGCGCCGTCGAGTTGGCGGGTGCGCTCGCCGATCCACACGGTGTGCGCCGACAGGTCGTAGAGCTGCGGCTCGCCGTTCTCGACCTCGGACAACCGCAGCATGGCCCGCTCGTAGTCGAGCACCAAAGCTTCGTGGCTGGCGTAGATCTCGGCGGTCTGCAGGTTGCGGTCGGCCACACCGCAGGCGCTCATGAACCGCAGCGCGCGGTCGATCTCGGAAGCCAGCGCCTCATACCGGGCTCCGGCGGGCGAGGTACGGACGAACTCGCGGTTCCAGTCGTGCGCCAGATGCAGCGAGGAGAAGCCCGACGAGGTGAGCGCGCGCACCAGGTTCATCGCCGCGCTGGCATTGGCGTAGGCACGCACCAGCCGCGACGGGTCGTGTTCCCGCGCCGCCGAGTCGGGGGCGAAGCCGTTGATCATGTCGCCGCGGTAGGACTTCAGGCCGAGCGCGTCGATGTCCGACGACCGGGGCTTGGCGTACTGCCCGGCGATGCGGGCCACCTTCACCACCGGCATGCTCGCGCCGTAGGTGAGCACGACCGCCATCTGCAGCAGGGTGCGGATGTTCCCCCGGATGTGCGGCTCGGTGTTGTCGGTGAAGGTCTCGGCACAGTCGCCGCCCTGCAGCAGGAAGGCCTCGCCGCGCGCGACCTCGGCCAGCTGCTCCTGCAGCCGGACGATCTCGGAGGGCACGGTCACCGGCGGCACACTCTCCAGCACGGTGCGCATCGCCGTCGCCTGGTCTTCGGGCCAGCTGGGTTGCTGGACGGCCGGCTTGGCCAGCGCGGCGTCCAGTCGTGCGCGCAGATCTGCCGGCAACGGCGGCAGCGGCGGCAGCTGGTCGATCGGGATGTCGACGGTCCAGTTCATCGGTCCATGGTAACTGTGCTGGATCGTCGGCTGATCAGGGAGAACGGGGTTCGGACCCGTCCTGGCCGGTGATGATCCGAAAGCGGTTGAGCTGATCGCGCGCATCGACGAGCGCATCGTGCACGTCCCGTGACCGCGGCGGCAGCCGCGGGGATCCCCGCTCCTCCCACAACTGCCGCAACTCCCTGGTGAACCGGGGTATGGCCCGGGGCAGGTCGGGCATGGTCCCCCACAGTTGGCATAACGCCACGTGGTCGTAGGCCCCGACCCAGGCCCACAGCTCGATCGGCTCGGAGCCCGTTACGCCCAGGAACTCTTCCAGGTCGTCGCGGATGCGACGGCGCGATCGCCAGAGTTGGGAGGCCGGCGGCGGCAGCTTGGGCAGCACATTGGCGCGGACCCAGCTGCCGGCGCGCTCCGGGTCGAATTCGGTGGAGACGGCGTAGTACTCGCGACCGTCCTCGGCGACCACGCCGATCGAGATGAGCTCGATGGTGCGGCCGTCCTCGATGAACTCGGTGTCGTAGAAAAACCGCACCGCCGCAGCCTAATGCGGGCTAGTGCGTCCGGGCGCGGCCCCGTGCCGAGCAGACGCGTAAGCCCCCCCCCCCCCCGGGGGGGGGGGGGGGGCGCGGGGGGGCGCCCCCGGGCGCGG
>NZ_LZKQ01000041.1 GCF_001668675.1 Mycobacterium asiaticum
CGCCCCGGTGCGCCCGGGCGCCCCCCCCCCCCCCCCCCCGCCCCCCCCCCGCCCCGGGCGGGGGGGGGGGTTTCGCGTCTGCTCGCGCTAACTTCTAGACCGGGTCGAACTTGGTGATCAGCCAGTTGCCGTCGGAGCGGATCATGCTCACCAGGACGCTGCTGGCCGTCATGGCAGGCTCCGGCTTGTCCTTGCTCGTCGTGCTCTGGTCGACGTACACCAGGACCACCGCCGAATCCGGGTGCAACTCCGACACGGCGGCCCGTATCACGTGGGCGGTGGTTTTCAGCGACTTCTGCTTGGCCGCCGGGGCCACGATCTGCTCGGTGAACTGGTTGTAGTACGACAGGAAATCTCCGGACAGGTGCAACTTGGCATTGGCGAAGTCCTTGTCCAGCGACTCGGGAGAGTAGGAGAGCAGCGCGACCGTTCCTTCGGATGCTGCGCGGACGACGGTCTGGGCGACACTCGGGTCGGTCTGCCGGTTGGGCTGGTAGCGCGCGAAGTACAACCACGTCGCCACACCAGCGGATGCCAGCAACAGCACGACCAAGGCCACGGTCACGACGTTCACCTTGGCCAGCCTGGGAGACGGGTTGCGACGCTCGCGCCTCCTTGGTGCTTCGGAGTCATCAGCCGAGGGAGCCTCGGTCACCGATTCGGTGGCCTCATCTTCGGCGGCGTCCGGATCGTTGTCGACAACCTCTGCCGTCTCGGTTTCGATGTCGTCGGATACGCGGCTTTCCTTGGTCACGCTACGAACTCCAACTTCGACATCTTGTACTGTCCGCCTTCTTCGGTCACGGTCACCCGGAGCCGCCACACGCGTGGTTCATCCTTGGCGCCCGCGGCATTGGTGATCCGCGATGTCGCCGTGACCAATACCGATGCGGAATTGTCGTTCATGGATTCGACAGCCGTTGCGGTGATCGTTCCCTGGGTGACCACCTTGGACTGCTCGACGACTGTCACGAAATCCTTTGCACGCTGCTGGAAGTCGTCCCTGAATTCGCCGGTGGAGCTCTCGAGCAAGCGCTGGACGTCTTCCTTGGCCCTATTGAAATCCAAGGAGGTCATGTTGATCACGCCCTGCTTGGCCCCGGCGACGAAATTCGCGGCGCGCTGGTGTCGCTCGTTGGCGTCGTGTTCGTACCACAGCATGTATCCGCTCGCAGCGACAAAGGCACAGGTGAGGATGATCGCGGCCACTTTGAGAGTGGTTGACAGGGACGGCAACCAGCGTCGCCGCCGGGAGCGCTGGGATGACAGCGCTCCGGCTTCGACCCTCTCCTCCTCGCTCAGCGACTCGGATTCCTCGACCTCGTCGGCGTCCCCGACGACCTCGGTCTCGGCGTCAGCGGCCGCAGCCTCTGCGTCGGTGGTTTCGGCTTCGGGATCAACCGGCGCGACCTCGGTGGTCTCGGCATCGATAGCCTCCTCCTCGGCGCCAATGGTGTCGGCGGCCTCGGCCTCTTCCTCGGCGTCGGTGGTTTCGGCCGCGACCTCGGCCTCTTCCTCGGCGACGGTGGGTTCGGCCGCGGCCTCGACCGCGACCTCGGCCTTTGCCAGCATCTCGCGCCGGAGCCGGGCGGCCCGAGCCCGCGCCCGAGCCGCGGCAGCTAACGCCTCGGCTTCGGCGGCCTCCGCCTCGGCTTCCTCCAGCAACGCCATCGCGTCGGCTTTTGAGGTGGCCGAATCATCCGGCGGTGGTTTCGTCTCACTCATCGCGCTTCCCACCCGTCGCCCTCATCATCGTCTGCACCCCGGTGTCACTGGTATTGGCCATTCCTGCATCAGCATCGCTTGTCGAAAAGTGCGCATACACGGAGCGGCCGAACCGGGCGCGTGCGCGCACTGGGTCAGCACGGGATTTCGTCCCGGGAGACTGCGGAGTTCGCGGCTACCCCCATCGCACGAGCGTAAAGGGATAAGAGTCGGTTCCCCCCGGGCCGCCTCCGCAGCCGGTGTCGTAGGTGGTGACCAATTCACCGCTCAGCGAGACGGCATCCCACGAATAGACGTCATGTGAGGGGAAGAACTGGACCACACACCGCACGCCATCCGGCACATCGACTGCCATGGTGTAGCGGCCATTGGCGAGGTGGGCGTCTGCCTGCCACCACGCCGCTTGCCCGTTGGGTTGCGGTACCGATTGGACGGTCAGGCATCCCGGTTGGCGTGATATGCACGGCCGAATCGCCCACAGCCAGTTGTGGCCGCGATCCCGGTCGGTATTCGCCGTGTAGTTGCCAACCTGCATGTCGGCATGGGCGGTCGGCATAGGAGTCAGCGCGGACATGGCGATCAGAAGGGCGGGCGCAAGGGTCGCTGCGAGAGTCTTCACCGGTGCCTCTCCCATCTGCACTACACGCGCTCGAACTGAATATAGAGCGCGGTCACGCTGCACAGGCCTACTCTGAAAAATCGCGCCCGTCAACGGTCCCGCTTTCAGCTGGACAGCGAGACGCCGGACGCTGAGACGGCTCAATCGATGACCGCGGCTTCTTTGCGCTCGGTGACCGGCCGGGCCAATTCTTGCTCTTCGCAAATGCGTTGCAGCTTGTCCAGTGTCTCGTCCAAGCCGGCGCCGACCTTGCGGCCGGCGGTGAAAGTGGCCGGCAGATGGCGCATGCCTTGGATGACACCGATGCTTTCGTAGTGGACCGCGCCGTCGGGGTCGCAGCGGTAATCCGGCATCCGGTCCAAGACCGCGGTGAGCATCGACTTGAACACCGTTCGCGCCACGTTGGATCCGACGCAGCGGTGCACCCCTATGCCGAAGCTGAAGTGGCGGTTGCCTTTACGATCCAGGACGACCTTGTCTGGTTCGGCGAACACCGACGGGTCGCGATTGGCCATGGCCCACGAGATCCACAGTCGTTCGCCTTCTTTGAACTGGTACCCGTTGACTTCAACGTCGTCGGAGAATGTCCGGCCGTCACCGGGGGCCGGGGTAAAGAACCGCAAAAACTCCTCGGTCGCGGGGTCGAGCAACGTATCGAGGTTGTCGTGCAAGCGTTTTCGCTCGTCGGGGTGCTCCGAAAGCCATTCCAGTGAGTGGGCCGTCAATGCCGTCGTGGTGTCGAACCCGCCGCCGATAACCAGGCCCAGGTTGCCGAGGATCTCCAGATCCGGTGCCGGCTGGCCGTCGATCCGCATCTGCAGCAGTCCGTTGACGATGCCGGGTCGCGGGTTCTCGCGGATCTCGAGCATGTTGTTGACCATGTCAAGACCCATCTCCCGGTGCATCGCGGTGACGCGTTCGATGTCGGGGGAGTGCTCGGGGGTGTAGACGGCGGCATGTACGGGCTCGCTGTACATCTTCCACTTCTTGAGCGGGATGCCCAGCATCGCCAGGGTCAGCACGGCGGGAACGATGTTGGCCAGGTCGTCGACGAAATCGATGTGGCCGGACTCGATCTTCTCGTCCAGGCAGGCGCGGGTGACGTCGTCGACGAAGGGCACCCAGCGCTTGACCGCCGCCGGGGACAGATAAGGGTTCAAGACGGTGCGGTAGATGCGGTGCTCAGGGTCGTCCATCTCCAGGATGCCGCCCCGCACTCCGCTTACGCGGCTGGCCGTCGGGATCGAAATGCCTTTGTAGCCACGCCGTTCGCCGTGAATGTCATGGTCGTTGGAGACCGCCGGGCAGCGGGCGAGTTCGAATACCTCGTTGCTGCCGGCTGCAACCCAGTGCCCGCCGTAGGTGTCGGTCCATGCCATCGGGCACTTGGCGTGCATCTCCTCGGTGATCGACTTGAACTGCGACCGGTAGTCCGCGGAGTGCCGATCGAAGTGGTATCGGTTTTTCTTGCGATCATCCTCGGTGGTGGCCATGTCATCCACGCTGTCGTCCACACTCAAAGTGCTGTCTCCCTTGGCGTTCAGTCGGTCAGGATGATGGCCTGCTCCGGACAGGACTGGGCGGCTTCCCTTACCTGGTCAAGCTGATCCTCGGGTACCACTTCGCTGACCGCCGACGCGCTGCCGTCGAGTTCGCTGAGTTCAAACGAGTCCGGCGCGATCATCGAGCACAACGTGTGACCCTGGCAGCGTTCGGGATCGACCCAGACTTTCATCGCTTCTCTCCTTGCTCAGGTGTTCCGGCCGCCGTTGACCCCCAGGATCTGGCCGGTGATGTAGCCGGCCTCCTCGGAGATCAGAAAGGCACAAGCGGCGGCGATGTCTTCCGGCTTGCCGATCCGGCGGAGCGGCGTCCTGGCGATGTTCTGCTCGATGTCGCCGAGGAACCCGTTCGCCTCCGCGCTGCGCAGCATCGGCGTGTCGATGAAGCCCGGTGGTATCGCGTTGACGGTGATGCCGCTTGGCCCGTACTCGAGTGCCAACGACTTGGTGAGGCCGTTGACGGCGGATTTCGCCGCCACGTAGTGCGACATATATGGGGTGCCCGAATGGGTGCTCGACGACGAGATGTTGACGATCCGTCCCCACCCGGCTTCCAACATGTCCGGCAGTACCGCCTGGATGGTATGGAACACGCCGTGAAGGTTGACGTTGATGACCTTCTGCCAGTCCTCGAAGGTGATGTTGGTGAAGCGTTTGAAGCCGTCCAGGCCGGCGGCGTTGACGAGGATCGTCACCGGGCCCAGTCGGTCCCGGATTGCCGAGAGCGCGTCGTCCACCTGCGAGCGTTCGGTGACGTCGGCGGTGAAGCCCAACTCGTCCCCGGATGGTTTGAGATCGATCGCTGCGACGTTGAGACCATCGGCGCGCAGGCGTTTGACGATGGCCAGCCCGATACCGGATCCGCCACCCGTCACCACCGCGGTCTTCACTGTGCACCCTCGCGCAGCAGCCTCAAATGCCCTCGACCCGCCGCCGTCTCGGCCACAAAGAATCTCCCTTGCATTTATGAGAATCGTACTCTCAGGCCGAAGGCGGCTGCAAGCGGCTCAGAATACCCCGCCTACCAGGTTTTTGACGTGTGTTGAGTGTCCCGCTAAGCGACCGCTCAGCTGTTTAAAGGCCCGATCGCGTCTCGTCACTTTCTTGAGTTCTTGTCCTCCGAATGTAAGATTCGCCAAGGATGAGAATGAAATTTTCGTGACCGACGCCACGCCGGTATCAGTCAGGTCGACACCCGAGGGGCTCACCATGTCAGCGCAGCAGACGGCGTCCGCATGAAACCGCTGGAAGGCTTGCGGGTGCTAGAAGTGGCCATGTACGGCTTCGTGCCGTCGGCCGGCGCCGTCCTCGCCGAGTGGGGCGCCGACGTGGTCAAGGTCGAGCACGCGGTCACCGGGGACCCGCAGCGCGGACTGCGCCAGACCGGAATGCTGCGCGTCGAGGGTGACCCCAACCCCAACATCGAGCACGCCAATCGCGGCAAGCGCAGCATCGGCCTGGACATGTCGGTGCCTGAAGGCCAGGAAGTGCTCTATGAGCTCGCCCGCCGATCCGATGTGTTTCTGACCAGCTTCCTGCCGGAGCATCGGCAGAAGTTCGGCATCGACGTCGAGCACATTCGCGCGGTCAACCCGACCATCATCTACGCCCGCGGTAGTGCACTCGGTCCGCGAGGTGCAGAGTCCGTCAAGGGCGGCTATGACATGACCGCGTTCTGGTGCCGGGCCGGGACCGCCGCCACCATTACCCCGATGGGCTACGACGGCATGATCAATCCGCCCGGGCCCGCGTACGGCGACACCATCTCGGGCACCAACCTCGCCGGGGGCATCGCGGCGGCACTGCTCAAACGCGAGCGCACCGGTGAACCGTCGGTCGTCGATGTGTCGCTGCTGGGCAGCGGGCTGTGGTCGCTGGGGCACACCGTCGCGCTGACGAATCATCTCGGCCAGCTGATGATGTCGCCGCCGCCCGGCATCCACGGCTCGCCGGTCAACCCGTTGGTGGGCGTGTACCCGACCGCCGACAACCGCTACATATCCCTGGTCATGATGCAGCCCACCAAGTTCTGGGCCGACGTATGCCAACACATTGACCGCCCGGAACTGGCAGACGACCCGCGCTTTGCCGATGCCGAAAAGATCGCCGCGAATACGGCAGAAGCGGTTGAGATCTTGACCAAAGTCATTGCCACTCGCACCCTTGCCGAGTGGAGCGAACGCTTCGCGACGCTCGCGGGTCCTTGGGCCCCGGTGCAAGACACGCTGCAAGCCGCCGCCGACCCGCAGATTCGGGCGAACGAATACATTGTGCGCGCAGGCGAACTCGAACTGGTGGCCAACCCGGTGCAATTCGACGTCGCCGCACCGCAGACCGGTCCGGCGCCTGGATTTGCCGAGCAGACCGATGAGATCCTGCTGGAACTCGGACTCGACTGGGATCGCATCATCGAACTGAAGACTGCTGGTGCGGTTACCTAGCGATGCCCCAGATGCTCCATCCCTCTACTGGTTTCCCGTGTCGCTCGCCGCGACTTTTGAGACCCCTGTTCTCGGATAACGGTTGTTCGTTTTCCATTCACACCGGACGTGATATGAGTCATAATCGCCAAACGCTCCAAGACATGGAGGCTCGGGAGCCAACGTGGCTGGAGGCGCCAACTCACGCAACAGAATGGAGGAGTGGCGTGAGTAGGAAGGTCATTTGGAAACCGAGCTACGGCAATGGTTTAAGCAGTTCGTATAACTGGCTGCGAGATGTCTAGCGCTTACGAAGCCGACAGGGGTTGACGCCGATGTCGAAAGGGGGCAGCGATCGCTGGTCGCCGGGCGTAGCGTTGCCCAGCAGCCTGGCCGGGCCGATGCAGGCGGTCGGCGCGTTGTTCGCGATGACACGGGACGCGGTGAGGTTCCTGTTCCGCCGGCCCTTTCAGGGCCGAGAGTTCATTGAACAGTCGTGGTTTGTCGCCCGCGTTTCGCTGGCGCCGACATTGTTGGTGGCCATCCCGTTCACCGTCCTGGTCAGCTTCATCCTGAACATCCTGTTGCGCGAACTGGGCGCCGCGGACTTGTCCGGTGCCGGTGCGGCTTTCGGGGCCGTCACTCAAGTGGGGCCACTGGTCACGGTGCTGATCGTCGCCGGCGCGGGAGCCACGGCGATGTGCGCGGACTTGGGTTCGCGGACCATCCGCGAAGAGATTGACGCGATGGAAGTACTGGGCATCAACCCGGTGCAACGGTTGGTGACGCCACGAATGCTGGCCTCCGGACTGGTCGCGTTGCTGCTGAACAGTCTGGTGGTGATCATCGGCGTCTTAGGCGGCTACATCTTTTCGGTCTTCGTCCAAGACGTCAATCCTGGCGCGTTCGCCGCGGGCATCACGCTGTTGACCGGCGTGCCCGAAGTCATCATTTCGTGTGTCAAGGCAGCGCTTTTCGGTTTGATCGCAGGTGTCGTGGCTTGTTACCGAGGGCTGTCGATCACCGGTGGCGGCGCCAAGGCCGTCGGCAACGCCGTCAACGAAACCGTCGTGTACGCGTTCATGTCCCTGTTCGTCGTGAATGTGGTCGTCACCGCCATAGGCATCAAAATGTCGGGGAAGTAGAGGCACGCAGAGGTGGCGCTGAGGGCCGTATACCCGCGATTCTCAAGGCAACTGGACAAGCCGGTGGCTTTGATGGGGCGTCTCGGCGACCACACCATGTTCTACGGCAAGGCTCTGGCCGCCATTCCTTTTGCCGCCACTCGTTATCGGCGCGAAGTCATCCGTCTCATCGCCGAAATCAGTATGGGCGCAGGAACGTTGGCGATGATCGGCGGAACTGTGGTGATCGTCGGATTCCTGACGCTGGCGACGGGCGGCACGCTGGCCGTCCAGGGGTACAGCTCGCTGGGCAACATTGGCATCGAGGCGCTGACCGGCTTCCTTTCCGCTTTCATCAATGTGCGTATCGCTGCGCCGGTGGTTGCCGGAATCGGTCTGGCGGCAACGTTCGGCGCCGGCGTGACCGCGCAATTGGGTGCCATGCGAATCAACGAAGAGGTCGATGCGCTGGAATCCATGGCGATCCGGCCGGTCGCGTACCTGGTGAGCACCAGGATCTTGGCCGGCATGATGGCGATCACCCCGTTGTACGCCATTGCGGTGGCGTTGTCCTTCGTGGCCAGCCAGTTCACGACCGTGTTTCTGCTCGGCCAGTCAGCGGGCTTGTATAACCACTACTTCGACACCTTTTTGAACCCGTACGACTTGTTGTGGTCGTTCCTGCAGGCCACTCTGATGGCGCTGACCATCCTGCTGATCCACACCTACTACGGGTATTTCGCTTCGGGTGGGCCATCCGGTGTCGGTATCGCAACCGGCAACGCGGTCCGCACCTCGCTGATCGTGGTGGTATCGGTAACCCTGCTGGTATCACTATCGGTCTACGGCGCCAACGGCAACTTCAATCTGTCTGGATAGGAATGGTGGGGAGGTGAAGAGGTGACCACGCGGGTACCGGCCGGTCGCGGCGCGCCGAGCGCGCGCGGTCGGGCGCACGGTTCGGGCCGGCGAAAGCCACGTACCTATGCCCGTCCGTTACTGGGTGTGGTCACCATCCTGGTGATTGCCGGGATAATCACTTTCGCGATAACGCTATTCCAGGGTGGACTCACCGAATCGGTACCGGTGACGGTGGTGTCGCAACGCGCCGGCCTGGTCATGAACCCGGATGCGCGGGTCACCTTACGCGGCGTACCGGTGGGCAAGGTCGACTCGATCGAGTCGCTGCCGGACGGCAAGGCTGCCATCCATTTGGCGATGTTCCCATCGTCACTGAAATACATTCCCGCCAACGTGTTGGTCGACATCGCGTCGTCGACGGTGTTCGGCGCCAAGTCCGTCCAACTGATAGAACCCGCTGAGCCCTCGGCCCAGCGGCTACATGCGGGCCAGCGGCTGACCGGCCAGCACGTCATGGTCGAAATCAACACCGTGTTCCAGCAACTGGTTTCGGTGCTGGACCAGATCGACCCGGCGAAGCTCAACGAGTCATTGGGCGCGCTCGCCAAAGCATTCAGCGGACGTGGCGCACAACTCGGTCAGTCGTTGAGCGACCTGGATTCGTTTCTGGCCAGGCTGGAACCGAGCCTTCCCGCGTTGAATCATGACCTCGCGGTGTTACCGGTGGTGTCCAATGCCTATGCCGATGCGTCGCCGGATCTCGTGCGGACCGTGTCCAACGCAAATCGGATCAGCAAGACGATCGTCGACGAGCAACACAACCTGGATGCATTGCTGATCAGTGCAATTGGTCTTGCCGACATCGGCAACGACGTCTTGTCGACGAACCGTCAGCCGCTGACGAATGTATTGCACCTGTTGGTGCCGACGACCGACCTGACCAGCGAGTACCACGAGGTGTTCACGTGCGCACTCGGCGGGCTCGTCCGGATAGCGCACGGTCCGCCGTTGTCGGAACCGAGCATCAACATCACCGCGAGTCTCACGTGGGGCGGCGAACGCTATCGGTACCCGGCGAACTTGCCCAAGGTGGCGGCGACGGGTGGTCCGCGGTGCCTGGGCCTGCCGCAGCTGCCGTTCAACACCCCTCCGCCGCAACTTATTACCGACATTGGTGCTAACCCGGTGGTATACGGAAACCAGCAGCTACTGATCAACTCCGATCTCCTCAAACAGCTGTTGTATGGACCGATTCAGGGCCCACCGCGCAACCCCGCCCAGATCGGACAACCCGGATGAGGACGCGCGCAACGCTGATCAAGTTCGCGATCTTCGCGGCAGTGATGACGGTGCTCACCGCCTGTCTGTTCTTCATCTTCGGCCAGTACCAGACGGGTTCGACGACCGGCTACTCGGCTGTTTTCAATGATGTTTCGCGTCTCAAAGTCGGGCAGACGGTGCGGGTCGCCGGGATCCGGGTGGGCACCGTCAGCGACATCACGTTGCGCCCGGACAAGAAAGTCGTGGTGGAATTCGACGCCGACCGCGACATCGTCCTTACCGAGGGCACCAGGGCGGCCGTCCGCTACCTCAATCTGGTCGGCGATCGCTACCTGGAGCTGATCGACGGCCCGGGCCCGACCAAGCGCCTGGCCGCCGGCGCCCAGATTCCTGTTGACCGCACCGCGCCGGCGCTCGACCTCGATCTTCTGCTCGGGGGACTGAAACCCGTTATCCAAGGGCTGAATGCGCAGGACGTCAACACGCTGACCTCGGCGTTGTTGCAGGTCTTCCAGGGACAGGGCGGAACTCTGGACTCACTGTTCGCCAAGACGACATCGTTCTCGAACACCTTGGCGGACAACGACGAAACCGTGCAGCAGTTGATCGACAACCTCAACACCGTGGTCGCCACGATTTCCAAGGACGGCACCAAATTCTCCGGCGCGGTCGATCGCCTGGAGCGGCTTGTCAGCGGGCTTTCGGATGACCGAAACACCATCGGCGCCGCCATCGAGGCTTTGGACAACGGAACCGCCTCGCTGGCCGATCTTTTGAGCAGTGCGCGACCGTCGCTGTCCGGCACCATAGACCAGTTGAGCCGGCTGGCGCCGATACTCGATGACGATCGGGACCGCCTCGAAGCCGCGATCGGAAGGGCGCCAAAGAACTATCGCAAACTGGTCCGACTCGGAGTGGCCGGCGCCACGATCCCCTACTACCTGTGCCAGTTGGAGATTCGCGGCACGGATCTTCAGGGCAAGACGGTGATATCCCCGTTCTTCAGGTCCGAAGCTGGAAGGTGCACGGAACCCTGATGCTGAAGTATCGCGGAGCTGAACTCATCAAGGCCGGATTCATCGGCGCGATCTTGATCGTGCTGGTCATCCTGGTGGGCCTAGCGCCGGACCGGTTGACCTCATGGGCGACCGCTGTCCGATACCAGGCGCTGTTTTCCGAAGCCGGTGGCCTCGCGCCGGGCAATCCCGTGACGGTGTCCGGGATCAAAGTCGGCACGGTGTCGGATGTGTCATTGCGCAACGGCGACGCCTTGGTGACGTTCGCGGTGAAGGGCAATATCCTGCTCGGATCGGAGACCACGGCGCACATCCGCACCGACACGCTATTGGGCGCGCGAATGCTGGCGCTGGATTCCGCCGGCAGCGGCAATATGCATCCGAATGCTGTAATCCCCACCTCTCGCACTTCCTCGCCCTACTCGTTGACGGAAGCGGTCAGCGAATTAACCACGAACACCAGCGAAACCAGCACCGCGACGTTGAATCAGTCGTTGGACACGCTGGCGGCGACGCTCGACCAGATCGCGCCCAAGTTGGGGCCGGCCTTCGACTCGCTCACCCGGTTATCGCGAACCCTCAACGGCCGCAACAAGAGCCTGGGTGAGTTGTTCAAGAGTGCCAGCGATGTCACCGGGGTGCTGTCCGAACGCAGCCAGCAGGTCAACAAGCTGATTCTCAACGCAGACGACCTGCTCCAAGTCTTGGTGGCGCGCCGACAAGAGATCGTGGACCTGCTGGCCAACACGTCGGCGGTGGCGAAGCAGCTGACGGCGCTGGTACACGAGAACGAAAGCAAATTGGCGCCGACGCTGGAGCGACTGAATTCGGTGACCGCGATGCTGCAACGGAACCGTGACAACATCAGTAAAGCGTTGCCGGGTCTGGCGAAATTTCAGATCACCGTCGGTGAGGCCATCTCCAGCATGTATGCCTACTCGGCGTTCGTCCCGAACCTCCTGCAGCCGCCACTGTTCCAGCCGTTCCTCGACTACCTCTGGGGATTCCGCAACTTCGACACAGGCCGCGGTCCCGGCTTCCCCTCGACGGTTCCTCGGTCGCTGTTCCCCTGGCCGTACAACGGCATGCCGGAGTGCCCCAACTGCACGCTGGGCGGCCGGGTCGGAGGATCGCAATGATTTCTCGGATCTCCCGCGTCCCGCGCAAGAGGCTGGTGGTCGTCGTCGCGGTTGTCCTGGTGGGGCTGATCGTTGCCGGTGCTGGCATGGTCATCCGGAATACGTTCTTTGCTCCCAAGACGATTACGGCATACTTCACTACCGCCACGGCGATCTACCCCAGTGACGAGGTGCGGGTGTCGGGGGTCAAAGTCGGCACCATCAAGTCCATAGTTCCGCAGGGGTCACAAACCAAGATGACCCTCGAGATCAACCACGGCGTGCCCATTCCGGCGGACGCGAAAGCGGTCATTGTCGCGTCGAACCTGGTGGCCGCCCGCTACGTGCAACTCACCCCCGCTTACCGGACCAGCGGCGCAGTAATGGCGGACGGCGCGGTAATCCCGGTCAATCGCACCGCCGTACCCGTCGAGTGGGACGAAGTGAAAACCCAATTGATGCGGCTGGCAACGGATTTGGGACCCCGCAGCGGTGTATCGGGCACTTCGGTGGGCCGGTTCATCGACAGCGCCGCCAACGCGCTCGAGGGCAACGGCGACAAGCTGCGGCAGGCGCTGGCCCAATTGTCCGGAGTGGGCCGGATACTGGCCAACGGCAGCGGCAACATCGTCGACATCATCAAAAACCTGCAGACCTTCGTGACCGCGTTGCGGGACAGCAACACCCAGATCGTGCAATTCAACGACCGCCTGGCCACGCTCAGCAGTGTGGTCAACGACAGCAAATCTGAGCTGGACGCGGCGCTGACGGATTTGTCGGCGGCGGTGGGCGAGGTGCAGCGGTTCATCGCCGGCTCTCGCGACCAGACCAGCGAGCAAGTTGCCCGGTTGGCCGACGTCACGCAGGTCCTGGTGGATCAGCACATGGCCCTGGAGAACATTTTGCACGGTGCGCCGAACGCGCTGGGCAATTTCTTCAACGACTACAATGCCGACACCGGAACCATCGTGGGCGGGTTCGGGCTGATGAACTTCGCCAATCCCACGTTCTCGGGTCTGATGATTCCGTTGCCGATTCCGGGCTGCACCCAAATCGGCGCCCTCGAGAACGTCACCTCCACCGAGTCGGGCAAGCTGTGCTCCCTGTTTCTAGGTCCCGGGTTGCGGCTGCTCAACTTCAACAGTCTGCCGATCCCCATCAATATCTTCATCCAGAAGTCGGTGGACCCCTCGAAGATCCTCTACACCGAACCGCGCCTGGCGCCCGGCGGCGAGGGCCCGAAGCCCGGACCACCGGAGATCCCCCCCGCGGTGTCGGCCTACACGGGTCTGCCGGGTGATCCTGTCGGAGCGCCGGGGGCCGAGCCGCCACCGCGGATACCGGGCCTGGCGATGCCGTTCCCGCCTCCGCCGTCGACACCTATGCAAGCGCCACCGCCACCGCCGGGTGTGTCGGGCATGCTGCTGCCTGCCGAAGGGCCGGGCCAATGATGGCCCGGGGTCGAGCCCGCCGGGTGTTCGCCATCGGTGGTTGCGTGGTGCTGACGGCGACCGGGTGCGCATTCCACGGCCTGAATTCGCTACCGCTGCCCGGCGCCGTCGGACGCGGCCCCGGGGCCGTCATCTACCACGTCGAAGTCCCGAATGTCGGCACGATGGAGTCGAATTCGCCGGTGATGATCAACGACGTCGTGGTCGGCAGCGTCGGCGCGATGAAGGTGAAGGGCTGGCACGCCGACGTCGAGATTTCCGTGAACCGCGACGTCGTTGTCCCGGCCAATGTGGTGGCGAGTGTCGGTCAGACCAGCCTGTTGGGATCGATGCATCTTGAGCTCAATCCACCGCTCGGCCAAACGGGCAGTGGACGGCTGCAGCCGGGAGCAACCATCCCGCTGGCCCGGTCATCGGCCTACCCGTCGACCGAGCAGACGCTGTCGTCGCTGGGCGCCGTTGTCAACGGCGGGGGGCTGGGACAGATCGGGGAGGTCATCCACAATTTCTCCGCCGCCGTGTCAGGGCGTGCCGGCACCTTGCGCGATCTCCTTACCCGCCTGGACACCTTCGTCGGAACACTTGACCAACAGCGGAACAACATCGTGGACTCCATCGAAGCGCTGAACCGGCTTACCGCCACATTCGCCGGGCAACGCGAGGTTCTCAGCGAGGCGCTGCGCAAGGTACCGCCCGCGCTCGACGTACTGATCAGGGAGCGGCCACGACTGACGACCGCGCTGGACAAGCTGCGCGCCTTCAGCAACACCGCCACCCGGCTGATCAATGACAGCCAGGCCGACCTGGTCAAGAATCTGCAGAACTTGGAGCCGACCATCCGTGCGCTCGCCGACGTCGGGCCGGAGCTCGGCACGGCGATCGCGGCGGGTTTCGTGTTCCCGTTCACCCAGAACTTCGTCGACCGCGCGGTGCGAGGCGATTACTTCAATCTCCATGTGCAGCTGGACCTTACGATTCCGCGGCTCAAGCGGGGACTGTTGTTGGGGACCCGCTTCGGGCAGTTGGACCAGCCGTTGGTGCCGATGCCGGGGGAGCCGTACTACTTGAGGTACACACTCGATCCGTTGCATTCCCCAGTGCGGCCGCCGTGGATCGATCCCGATGCCCTTCCCCTGCCTCCGCTGCCAGGACCGCCGCCATATCAGGCGTCGTTGCCGGGGCCTCTTCCAGGTGCCGCGCAGTTGCCCGGGCCTCCGCCGGGTGCCGCGCAGTTGCCCGGGCCTCCGCCATCTGTGGCGCCACCTGTGGCACCGGTGCCAAATCCGGGTCCCGGTCCATTGCCGGTGGAAGGTGACGGATAGATGCTGACCCGCTTCGTTCGGATCCAGCTGGCGATATTTTCGATCGTCGGGACCGTTGGCGTGATCGCGATGGTGCTCTACTACATTCAAGCGCCGATGTTGCTGGGCATCGGCCGGATCACGGTGACGCTGGAGTTGCCGGCGGCCGGGGGCCTGTACCGGTTCTCCAACGTCACCTACCGCGGGGTTCAACTGGGCAAGGTCACGGCGGTGGAGTTGACGCCGACCGGCGCGAAAGCGACGCTGTCGCTTGCGACTTCACCCAAGGTCCCCGCGGACCTCTCGCCGTGTCCAGAGCGTCCTGGCCCGCCTAATCAGTGCGGTGCGCATGTGCTCAGTGTCTCTGCGGTGGGTGAACAGTACGTGGACCTACGGCCCAGAACCGATTCGGGGCCGTACCTGCACGACGGGTCGGTGATCGCGGTGCGCGACACGACAATTCCGCAGCCGGTCGGGCCGATGCTGGAGCAGGTCAATGCCTTGGTGACCAGCATCCCGAAGACCAAACTCGGTCAATTGCTTGACGAGACCTTCCGCGGTTTCAACGGATCCGGTTACGATCTCGGGTCGCTGTTCGATTCCACGACGACACTGTCGCGCGACGCCAACGGCGTCGTCGATCGCACCAAGACCCTCACCGAAGACACTGGGCCACTACTGGATTCGCAAGCACGCACCACCGATTCGATTCGACAGTGGGCGCGGGGTCTGGCGGGGATCTCGGACGTTCTGGCCAACGACGATGCAAAGTTTCGCACCCTGCTGCGAGACGGTCCTGAAGCGGCCAACGAGGCGTCCCGGCTCTTCAGTCAACTCAAACCGACGCTGCCGGTGTTGCTGGCCAATCTGACCACCATCGGGCAGATCGGCATCACCTACCACCCGTCACTGGAGCAGTTGCTGGTGTTGCTGCCCTCGGCGGTCGCTATCGAGCAAGCGGCTGGACCGGCATCCCATCCGGAAGGTTCGGCCCAAGGCGACTTCGCGCTGACGATCGACGATCCGCCCATTTGCACGGTCGGTTTCATACCGCAGAGCCAGTGGCGATCCCCGGACGATCTCAGCGACATCGACACACCGGATGGGTTGTATTGCAAACTGCCGCAGGATTCCCCGCTTTCGGTTCGCGGCGCCCGCAACTATCCGTGCATGGGCCATCCGGGCAAGCGCGCGCCTACCGTCGAGATCTGCAACAGCGACCAGCCGTTCATGCCGCTGTCGATGCGCCAGCACGTTCTCGGTCCTTCCCCGATCGATCCGAACCTGATCGCCCAGGGCATCCCGCCCGATGACCGGGTCAACCCAAACGCCAGGATCTTTGCCCCGGTCGAGGGAACACCGCTGCCGCCGGGAGCGGTGCCGCGCGGCACACCGCCGGGGCCGCGGGGTGAAACCGCGCCACCGGGCACAGTGGGTGCCGCTGCTCCACCGGAACCGTCGTCAAGGCCGATGTGGGCCCCTTCGTCGCAGATGTCGTTCGACCTTCCGCCGATAGCGCCACTCGATGTCCCGTTGCCGGAGGAGCTTCCGTCACCGCCTGCCCCGCCTGCACCGCCTCCTCCGTCGGAAGTCGCTCCACCCGACGCGGGCGCCGGTGCAGGCGGACAAATGGCGCCAAGTTCGTTCGGCAATGGCGCCGGCAAGTGGACGCCGTCGATCGCGATCGCCCACTACGACCCGCATACGGGCCGATATGTCGGTCCGGACGGAAAGCTCTACGAGCAAGCGGATCTCGCGCCCGCGAAGGCGCCCAAGACCTGGCGGGACATGATTCCCAGTTAGGTGGGGATCGCAACAGTTGAGGGCGGCGCGTGGGTCGCCGCCGTGAACTGACTAAGGGTGTGCGATCAGGCTAGCCGGTCCAACCGCAGCGGCATCGCAATGTCCAGCCACTGGTTCTGCCCGCAGGCGCCGCTCGGCCCGAACGTCTTGTCCTTCCCGGCCATGACCGGCGACCCGAGTTTGTATTCGCCATTGGTGTCTACTGGATAGAAGTAGTAGGTCTGCTCCCCGGTGAACGCGGTGCCATCCTCGCAGTGCTCCCAATTGGGCACATTGCGCCTGACCTTCCACATCATCCCGTCGTTCATGTATAAAGGCGCGCTCCAGCCCTGATCGCTGGTCACCGTGCCGTGGCATTCCTGGAACGTTATGCAGGACGAGCTGATGGTCCAGGTTTGGTAAACCGTTGGCTCGCCGTGGTACTGATCATTGGTCTGGGCCCAATCTCCGATCGAGGTGACGCGAAATGTGCCGTTTACGGCCACTTCTTCCTTGGTCGTTGCCCCGGCCGTGGCCGCTGTGCCCAATCCGCCGAATCCGGTGGCAGCCATCAGGGTTGCGGCGGCAAGTATTCGAGCTGGACGCATCAGGTGCTCCTCGACGCGCAATAAATGACCGACAACGTTCGGCCCATTTTCGGCTTTCTGAAACGAGATTAACACCGCTGCAGTCCCGAAAAAATGCCGTTTGGAGTTAAAGATCGCCGCGCTCACCCAACGGGATCGAAGTTTGCGATCAGCCACGAACCGTTGACCTTCGTCAGCCTGACCAGGATGCTGCTATGGGCCTCAATGGGTTCCGGCTTTCGCTTGCTTGTGGTCGTCTGGTTGACGAACACCAGCACGCCGGCCGAATCGGGATGTAAATCCGAAATGGCGGCCCGAATCACCTTGGCGTTGGTCGCCAGTTGTCCCTGCATGGCCCCCGCCGCGATCTGTTCACTGAACTTGCTGTAGTAAGCCAGGAAATTACCGGTCAGACGCGACCTCGCCGCGGCGAAATCGCGGTCAAGGGTGTCGAAGGAGTAGGAGAGCAGCGCCACCGCGCCGTCCGAAGCGGCCTGGACCGCTTGATGTGCAGCGGCATCGCTCATCTGCTGATCCGGACGGTACTGAACGAAGTACAAGCCGGCGGCGGCGCCGATGGTGGCAACGACCAACGCCGTCGCGAGTATTGAACGCCACTTGGCCAAGCACCGGCGAGTCCATCGACCGAAGGCCTTCAGCCGGGTGGAGCGTGCCGGCCGCCGTGGCGCGCGGGGTGCGTCCGTCTCGTCGGGAGCCGGGGCTGCCGTGCTGTCGTCGTGCTCTCCCGCGGTGTCGACCGACGAGTCCTGTTCAACATTCATTGCAGGAATTCGACTTTCGACATCTTGAACTGACCGCCGTCGCGGATGAGTTCCATGCTGAGCCGCCACAGTTGCGGCGGTCGTTTCTTGTTATCGGCTTCGGTCACTTCGGATTTCGCCACGATGAGCGCAACCGCGGAACTTTCGTTCGCCGATTGGATGGCAACCGCCTCAACATTCACTTTGGTGACGGTTTTCGACTCTTGGGCCTGCTCGACCATAAGACTTGACATCGCAGAGATTTGCTCTTTGAGCGGGCTGGCTGACGCGTCGATGATGCCCTGGATGTCGTCCTTGGCGTGGTTGGCGTCTATCGACATGAGCGTAGTGACTGCCTGCCTGGCCGCCACGGCATAGTCCTGGGAGAGCTGCCGTTTGTGCGTGATGATGTGGTGCTGCTGCACCATGTAGCCGATGGCGCCGAGTGAGATCGCGGCAAGCACGGTGCCCACGCCAACTGCTACCGCGGTGCGCCACGAGCGGCGGCGCCGCCTCGTTCGCCGGGAGCGCCCCAGCCCCGATGACCGTGCCCGAGTCCATATCGGGCGGCGCCGCTTAACCTCTCGAGGTGTGTCGGCGTCTTGCGAGGCCGCGTCGTCGTCGTCCTCGCCGTCTTTAGAGGCCTCGATCTCCGCGACCCGACGCAGCTGGGCGACGCGTGCGCGAGCTGCCTCAGCCTGTGCTTCCGCCTTCGCCACTTCATCTTCTAAGTCCGCCTCTGACACAGCGTCAGCGCCAGAGCCGATCATTGACTCAGCGCGCGGTTCGTGGGGATCGCTTGCACCCTCGGGGGCCTCACCTTGGTCGGCGTCAGGCCCGTCCGGATCGTGCACGGAGAACGAGCCTATCACTCTGGCATAGGCTCAACGTCGTTACTGGGCAGCTGCCTTCGAGGTCCACAATGCGGAAATGCGCCGGCACCGGGGGTCGGCGGGCGGGGCGTTTCGGGTCGGGCCCGACGTCAGCGGGCGGCCGCGTCGCGATGTTCTCCGACCAGGAGAATTCGCTTTTCAGAAGCTTTCTGGTGTGGCAAAGTTATGCTGTGCGATCCATCGTGGCGTTGTTTGCTGCGTTGCTCGGCGTCGGCCTGCTGGCCGCGCCACCATCCTCCGCGGGGCCGACGGTCTGCGACTATCCCGAGTGCACCCCCGGCATCATGGGGCATCAGGTTCTGGGCACTCCGTGTGACAACACGACCTATTACGCCTTCGGGACCGACAGCATGCCCACCTCGCCAGAATCTGGGCGACTGATGTTCTGCGGCTCCCCGAGAAGGTACGAGCCGCGATGGTTCCGGTCACCTCCGATGGCGGGCGTCAAGGAAGAGGGCGCCGAGTGCCACCAATGGCTGAACTACGTCGCGCAGGCGCCCGACGGACTGTTCCTCATCTGTATAGCCCACGACACGGTAACGACCTGGGTGCGCGCCGACACATAGCCTCTCCACGCCGGGCAGTCGCCGATGCCGCGGCACGGTATTCAGGCCGGCCCGGTCGCACCGATCAGCCGATGGATGACGCGACGCAGTTGGGAACGCAGCGTCTCGTCGTCGACATCTGCGACCAACGGGTGCATGACGCCGACCGCGATGGCGCCCGAAAGCACCGCTGCCGACACCCGCGCGTCCTCCGACGTGTCGTCGACCAGCACGCCGTACAGCCGCGCGATGAACTGCTGAAACTCTTCCTGCTCGGCGAGCAGCCGCACAATGACCGGATCGAATTGAAGGGTGCTCGCCGCGCCGCGACGCTCAACAGCCAGGTCAATGACCCGACCCAGCAGCACCTCTCGCGCCCGCGGAAAATCGTCATGGGCCTCGGCGGCCTCCAGCGCCTCCTCGAGACCGCCCAACTCGCGCTCCGTGAGGGCAACGACGATCTGTTCCTTGGTCTTGAACTGGTGATAAACGGCTGCCTTCGTGACTCCGATGGCGTCGGCGATCATCTGCAGCGAGGTTCCGCCGACACCGTGCTCCGCGATCAATTTCAGCGCCGCGTCCAGGACACGCGTCTGCGCGGCACTACGTGTGATGAAACGGAACCGGCTGCGGGTCTGACTCCCAGCCTGATTTGACGACACACCGAGAGCCTAGCCGATCGGCTATTGACCGTCCCTAGCCGAACGGCTACTTTCGGGTCACGGGCTGAGCGATCACGCCACCGGAGGGAGTTGCTGATGTCCGAGGCCGCCGTCGCACGCGATTCACCGAGACGAATCGACGGCGAGCTGATCCTGCTGTGGACACTGCCCGTGACCGTAGCCATCTGGATCGCCGCATTCTTCTTGTTCCCGGGATTCAGCCCGCCCATGTCGCCCACCATGACCGCGGAGCAGGTTGCGGCGTTCTATCGCGATCCGGCGCACACTCCCCAAATCCGCTACAGCATGGTGCTTTTCAACTGGTTCGGGGTGTGCCTGATTCCGATTCTGGCGCTGATCGCGATGCAGATACGCAGGATGGCGCATCGCACGCCGATCTTCTCCTACGCGATGCTGGGTTGTGCCGCGGGCGGGCCCACCCTGTTTCTGATCGCCGATGTCTGCTGGCTGCTGGCCGCATTCCGCCCGGAACGCAGCGCTGAATTGACGCAGCTGCTCAACGATTTCGCCTGGGTCACGTTCACCGTGGTGGTCCCCTTTTTGATCGGGCAGAGCCTAATTCTCGCGGCGGCAATCTATCTCGACGATCAGCCGCGGCCGATATTCAGCCGCTGGGTGGCTCATTTCAACCTGCTGGTTGCGGCAGCCCTTGTGCCGGCGGCGTTCGTCGGCGTCTCGTTGACCGGCCCGCTCGCGTGGGACGGCGTGTTGTCGTTCTGGTTGAAAAACATCGCGATTGGTGTCTGGGTCATCGTGATGGGCTTCGTATTGGGCCGGGCGGTATATCAAGAGCGCGCCGAGATGCACCGTTCCACAACAGGACTGGACGGCGCATGAGCACGCTGACGACTCCGCCGGATTCCGGGGCCCCACTGGATTCCACGTCTGTCTCAGGGCCTCCCACCGGTGGCTTGCATCGGCGGGTCGCCTGGCACCTGCGGCACAACCCCAAGCGTGAGCTGTGGCTGGCCTGGTGGACGCTCGTCGTCTTCTACAACCTGTTCTTTCCGATGGTCTTCGTATTGGCGCGAGCCCAGCCGCCGCCGCAACCGACCTGGGACATCGCGACGCAGACGCACTGGTTTACCGAACGCCACCTCGGGATACCGATCGGTTTGGGCGTCGTGTTCGCAATCACCGGTATGACCGCCGTGAACAATGCCCTCATTGCCTATTCGATGCGTCGCATGTCGGTCAGCCCCATTTTCGGATATTCGTATCTGCTCATCTACTCGTTCAGTGCGGTGCCCGGCCTCCTGCTGCTGTGCATCGCGTTGGTCGTCGGGACGCTACGGCCCGAGCGGGATCCTCAGGTGATGGGTTGGCTCTATGACTTCGCCTTCCTGTCTTTCGACGGAACCATGGGTGTATTCCTGATCGGGTCGTTGCTCTGGATGGTCGCGATCCTGATCGACAAGAATCGAGTCTTCCCAAAGTGGTTCGGCTATCTGAACTTGTGCAATGCGCTGACCGAGGTTGTGGTGGCGCCCTGCTGGATCTTCCGCCGTGGCGTCCTGGCCTGGAACGGCCAGATCGCCTGGTGGCTGGACATGGTCGTGTTCGGCATCTACCAGGTCACATTCGTTGTCATGCTCTTCAAGATGATCCGGCGGGAAGACTTCGGTACGGGGATACTGCCCGACGGCCCTGCCAAACGGTTGATCGCGTCATGACCGACCTCGCCGACAAAAACAAGGACGCGCCCTTCGTGCCGGGTCAGCCGGACATGTGGGCCTTCGTATTGTTCGAAACGTTGATCTTCACCGGTTATTTCGGCTTCTACCTGTTCTACCGCACCCGAAGCCCCGAGCTGTTCCTGCACTCGCAGGCGCACTTGGACCTGCGTATCGGCGTCGTCAACACCCTCGTCTTGCTGTTGAGTTCCTGGTCGGTGGCGCGCTGCGTTCAGTCGTCCCGCGCCGGCGCCTATCGGGAAGCCCTCAGGGATGTACTCATCACCGCCGCATTCGCCGCAGTATTTCTGTGCTGCAAAGTGTTTGAGTGGGTTCGGTTGGTCGGTGAGGGACATGGGCCGGACAGCGACGACTTCTTCGCGTATTACTTCTTCCTGACCGGCATACATTTCATTCACCTGCTGATCGGTTTCGTTGTCCTCGGCATCATCGTGTATCGACTCCGAGGGGCACGTCGCGGATCTCAGGAATCCCAGGTGCTCGTAGAAACCTGCGCAACATATTGGCACACAGTCGATTTCCTCTGGGTGCTCATCTTTGCGTTGCTGTACGCGGTGAGGTGAGGGTGAAGTTCAACAAGAGGCTACTGGTTGCCTGGGTGGTGCTGGCCACCCTTACGGTCGGTTACCTGGTGGTCGACCGGTCGGCGACCAGCGCCAGTGTGATTGTGACATCAAGCGTGATCGTCATCGCACTCATCAAGGTGCGCATCATCTTTCGCGAGTTCATGGAAGTCCGGCAGGCGCCCGCACTGCTGTGCCGGCTCACCGACGCCTGGGTGCTGCTGATCGCGGCCGGCTTGTTCGGCAGCTACTTCGTCGGCCTGGCGATCAACTGAGCGGGCGTCCGGGCGGGGGGTCCTGTGGCGTGAACGTGAGGTGCAAATTGTTGAGCCCGCGCAGAATATAGGTGGGCTCATACAACCAGCGGCGTGCGCCGGCCGGACCGTGTTCGGTCTCGTCGGCTGCGATGTCGGCCATTCGGTCCAGGATGCGTTCGATGGAGACGCGGCCCTCCACGCGGGCGAGCGGGCCACCCGGGCAGGAGTGCACCCCGCGCGCAAAAGCCATGTGCTCGCGCACGTTCTTGCGGTCCAGGCGGAATTCGTGCGGATTCTCGAAGCGGCGGGGGTCGCGGTTGGCTGCGCCTGGAAGCACCATCACCACCGTCCCGGCCGGAATATCCACTCCGCCAACCTGAGTGGTGCGGCGGGCCAGTCGCGAGTCGCTCTTGACGGGACTCTCCATGCGCAACGATTCCTCGATGAACCCGGGAATCAGGCTTCGGTCGTCGCGGAGCTGTTGCTGGATGTCGGGACGGTCGCCGATCACCTGCAGCGCGGCACTGAGCAGCTTGGCCGTCGTCTCCTGGCCGGCGGCGAACAGGAACGTGGCCGATCGGACCACGTCGATGACCTCCGGCGTCGACCCGTCCGGATACTTGGCCGTCGCCAGAGCGGTCAGGACATCCTCGCGCGGGTGGGCGCGGCGATCCTCGATGTAGGCGGAGAACTTGTCGTCAAGCCATTCCAGTGGATTCACGCCAACCGACTCGTGGTCCAGCGCCCCGACGCGCCCCGGGCGGTCGGCACCCAACACGACCCGGAACTCCTTGTGGTCCTCCTCCGGGACGCCCAGCAGATCGGCAATCACCAACGTGGCGAACGGCTTTGAATACTCGCTGATGAACTCGCACTTGCCGTTGACCAGAAATTCGTCGAGCTGGCGGTCGGCGAGGCGCCACATGAACTCCTCGTTCTGCTTGAGCCGGCTCGGCGTCAGCAGCCTGCTCAGGATCGATCGCGCCCGGCTGTGGTCGGGCGGATCCATCGTGACCATGTGCTCGAACATCGGGAAACAGTGTCGGTGCTCGTCGATCTGGTGATTGATGTCGTCGCCATCGGGCTGAAACGGCAGTGGCGGGAAGGGCCCGCCGAGCGCCACGCAGTTCGAGAAGGAGTCGGTGTCCTTGTAGACCGCCGTCGCCTCTTCGTAGCCGGTGACTGCGACGACCCCATAGTGGGGTAGCCGCAGGACCGGACCCTGGTTGCGCAGATAGTCGAAGTACTCATAGGGGTCGGGTACCAGCGACGGGTCGGTGAAGAAGTCAATGGTGTCGTAGGTGCTGCTCATCGTGCATTCCTCCCGAAGCCGGCCCCAAAATTGTGTCGCCAAATGGTCAGTCGGCGACGAGAGCTGGCGTCGCCCGAAATAGAAAGTCTGCTGAGCACCTGCTTAGCATGACGGTATTGTCGTGGTCAAGATCACGCGGCCGGCCCGATGCCAGTGGCTACGATCGGCCTGACCGCCAGGGGAACGCAGAGAGCACGGGGTATGGAATGACATCGGCCCGCAGGATCGGGGCGCCGGACGCGAAGAATCGCGGCTTGCTGCTCGACGCGGCCGAACAGCTGATGATCGAAGAGGGCTACGCCGCGGTGACGTCGCGCCGGCTGGCTCAGAAGGCCGGACTCAAGCCTCAGCTGGTGCATTACTACTTCCGGAAAATGGAGGAGCTTTTCCTGGCGGTTTTTCGGCGGCGGGCCGAGGAGGGGTTGCTTGCGCAGGCGCAGCTGCTGCAGTCGCCGCAGCCGTTGTGGGCGCTGTGGAGGTTCGGCACCGATCCCGCCTTCACCCGCATCTCGATGGAGTTCATGGCGCTGGCCAATCACCGCAAGGAGATGCGAGCCGAAATTGCCCACTACGCCGAACGTTTCCGCGAGGAACAACGCCACGTGGTGGCCGAGGCGCTGCGTCGTTATGAGGTGGACACCGACTTCGTCCCGCCGGTGGTGTTCACCGTGCTGATGACCAGCTTGTCCCGCTTCTTGGTGCTCGAGCAGGCTTTGGGGGTATCCGGCGGTCACCCCGAGACGCTGGAGTTTGTCGAGAGTCAGCTGCGCCGGCTGGAGGGGGAACCGCAGCCGATTGCGGACGTCCCGCCGACCTGGGTGGTTCACCAGTTCCGGATGGAGCAGAGCACGCCCCTGGGCCCGTCCTTGGACACGACGACGGCTCCATCCACCGACAGATCGCAGTGAAACTCCGGCGTGCCGGGCTCGGTGCCGGTGTTGACGACGACCATCGCCCAATACTCGGGTCTCGCTAGGTTCAGTTCGTAGCTCCACGGTTTGTCCGGGGCGATGTCGGCCTGGACGTTGGGTGTGAAGCGGTAGGGATCGTGGCTGTAATCGGCGAAAATGGCCGGCTCTTGATCGATGTAATAGATGTTGGCGTAAATCGGATTCTTCGCCGTGATGGTGTATTTGACGTGATGCATGATCGGGTCATCGGCGCGTGCCACTCCAGTGCTCACCGTCGGGGCCGCCCCACCTGCCAAGACAGCGACCATGATCGCCGAGCCTGCACACACCAACCTGTGCATCACGTCGCTCCTCGAGCGTCTGGGCGCGGACGAGCCGTGCGGTTCGTTACCTGCTCTGCGGCCCGCCAGTGCGCGTCGGCGACCCAGAGCCGCGCAAAGGATGCTATCGCCTCATCGGGCGAGACTCCCCTGATTACGCGCTTTATTTCGGTTGTCGGCTGACGGGCCAGCGACCTTGCGATCGATCGCCAGCCCTCGTCGAATGATGAGCGGGGCAGCACTCGATCCACCAGGCCGATCCGCTCGGCCTCGACGGCGTCAAGGGCAGTCCCGCTGCCCGCCAGGAGCAGCGCCCGGCCCTTTCCCACGAGTGCGGCCAGGCGTTCGGCTCCGCCCCACGCCGGCATGATTTCCAACGCCACCTGGTTGAAGGCAATCTTGATGTCGTCGGCGGCCACCCGAATGTCGGCGGCCACGGCGACTTCGGCACCGCCCCCGAAGGCGTGGCCGTTCAGCGCGGCGACCACCGGAGCCGGGAAGTCGGCAAGCTGATCGCAAATCGAGCGCATCCGTTTGGCCATCGCCGAGGCGTCCTCCTCGGTGCGAAGCGCGCTGAGCTCTTTCAGGTCGCCGCCCGATACGAAAGCCCGGTCACCGGCGCCCGTGATGACCAGCGTCCGGGCGCCCGCGGCCGCATCGAGCGCTTCTTCCAGCTGCTGCATGGTGTCGAGAGCAATTGCGTTGCGCGCGTGGGGGCGATCGATGGTGAGGACCGCGACGCCCGACTCGTCGACCTCCAGGCCCACCATGCGCATTGCTCCTTGGCTGAAGACACCTGATATTGGCATTCTCTAAATGGGAGAATAACATCATCGCTGCAGGCCGAATCACTTCCGAAGAAGGATGGAGGGTTCGATGCGTCGCCCTATCGCGGCTGCCGTTGCGATGCTCGGCGCCGGCGCTCTGGCGGCTTGCACGTCACCACCGCAGACCCCGCTCGCCAGCACGGCATCGGTCACGGTCAATGGGGTCAAGGCGACGTTCGATGTCGTGAAGTGCACCCAGGTGCAGTGGTACCGAACGATCCACATTGGCCACAAACTTTCCGGGGCCACCGTCGTCGTGGACGGGCGTGGGGCCAAGGCAGTGGCCGAGTCCGCCCGCATAAACAATGTGGGTGGCTTCGACGGCATGTACTCGCAAGGCGCCGG
>NZ_LZKQ01000042.1 GCF_001668675.1 Mycobacterium asiaticum
GACCGCCCGGCAGCATGGCCAGCGAGAAGTAGGGGACGCTGGACTCGTCGACGTCGGCGGCGGGCAGAACCCGCTGGCCTGGGGTGCTGGCCCGCTCCACGTAGAACGTGTCGTCGAGTTGACCGGATGCCGAAAGTGCTTCGCGCACATTGTGATAGGAGCGCCCCAGCTTCAGGATCACCGCGGCGTCGGCGTCGGCCAGCCGCCGGGTCAACTCGCCCACCGGCAGGGTGCCGGGTAGCACCGACAGCACCTCGTCGCCGGCTACCAGCGGGTTCTGCCCGCCGCCGACGTCGACGAGTCCAGCGTCCCCTACTTCTCGCTGGCCATGCTGCCGGGCGGTCGGCGCCAGCACCGGGGCGCGGGCTCGGTCGCCGTGGTGGGTCTGGGGCCGGGCGGCACCGAGTGGATGACGCCGCAGAGCCGACGCGAGCTGGCCGGTGCTACGGACCTGATCGGCTACGGCGGATACCTGGATCGGGTGCCCGTCCGCGACGGCCAGCGCCGCCACCCCAGCGACAACACCGACGAACCCGCCCGGGCCCGGCTGGCCTGCTCGCTGGCCGAGCAGGGGCGCGCTGTTGCCGTGGTGTCCTCGGGCGACCCGGGGGTATTCGCGATGGCAACCGCGGTCCTGGAAGAAGCCAAACAGTGGCCGGCCGTGCAGGTTCGGGTGATTCCCGCGATGACGGCGGCGCAAGCGGTGGCCAGCCGGGTCGGCGCACCGCTGGGCCACGACTACGCGGTGATCTCGCTCTCGGATCGGCTCAAGCCGTGGGACATCATCGCCGCCCGACTCGAGGCCGCGGCCGCCGCCGATCTGGTCCTCGCCATCTACAACCCGGCGTCGAAGTCCCGGACGTGGCAGGTGGGCGCCATGCGCGACGTGTTGCTGCGCCACCGCGACCCCGGCACGCCGGTGGTTGTCGGGCGCAACGTGTCCGGGCCCGACGAGGACGTCTGGGTGGTGCCACTGGCCGAGCTGAACCCCGCCGACGTCGACATGCGCTGCCTGCTGATCATCGGCTCGTCGCAAACTCAATGGCAGTCAACCGATTTCGGCGACCGGGTGTTCACTCCCCGCCGCTACCCCGGCTGAACCCCCAGGGCGGCCGCCACAATCCGCGCGGCGTCGGCGACGAACGCCTCGTTGGGTTGGGCGTCATAGCCGCCGCCGACGAAATCGGAGTAGATGGCGATCACGTGCGGCGCTCCGCTGGGCGACCACACCACCGCGACGTCGTTGGTGCGGCCGTAGTCACCCGAACCGGTCTTGTCGGCCACCTTCCAGTCGGGCGGGAATGCCGCGCGGATCCGCTTGCCGCCAGTGGTGTTCCGGGCCATCCAGTCGCCCAGCAGTGCCCGTTTGTCGGGCGGCAGGGCGTCGCCGAGCAGAAGTTGTTGGAAGACAGGGGCGATCGCGTGCGGTGTCGTGGTGTCCCGCTGGTCGTCGGGCGCGTCGCGGTTGAGTTCCGGCTCTAGCTGGTCGAGCCGGCTCACGTTGTCCCCCAGGCTGCGCAGGTACGCGGTGAAGCCCGCGGGACCGCCGATCTCGGCGAGCAACAGGTTGGCGGCGGTGCCGTCGCTGTAGCGGACGGCGGCATCACACAACTGCCTGACGGTCATTCCGGTGTCGACGTGCTGTTCGGTCACCGGTGACACCGAGTTGATGTCGGACCTGGTGTAGCTGACCAGCTTGTCGAGGTGATCGAGTGGGTACCGGTGCAGGACCGCCGCGGCCAGTGGCGCCTTGAAGGTGGAGCAGAAGGCGAACCGCTCGTCGGCGCGGTAGGCGATCGCCGGCTCAGGGACGTAGACACCCAGCCGCCCCTCGTATCGCCGCTCCAATTGCTCGAACTGGTGAAACAGGTCCGGCGCGGCCGTGCTGGTCGTGTTCGGCGTGGCCGGTTGGTCGGCCTTGGGGGCGCGCGCACACGCGGACAAAGCGATCCCGGCGGCTATGGAGAGCGCCTGACGGCGGGTGAGCGGTGGTGTGCGCATTTCGCGCAACAGTGTGCCACGCGCCCTAGTTCCGGTCGCCGTCCCAACTGCTGGGCAACATGGGCAACCTGCCCTCGTCGGGCAAGGTGGCCAACCCTGTGGCGTGTGCCGACGCGGATCCGGTTGCGGCTCCGGCGAATCCCAGCGACCCGCCACCTGCCTGGGACGGTGCGGCGGCGTCCAAGTACTCATAACGGTTGCCCTGATCCTTCACCGTCGCGCCCCGGTGGCGACGGCGGCGGACCCGCTCGTCCGCCGGGGCGGTCGCCGGCGCCGGGGCCGCTGCGTCGTCGGGCGCCTGTTCGGGAGCCTGGCGGCGCGCGCGGTCGCTGGCGCTGCTTCGGGCGGACAACCCCGCCAGACCCACCGCGTACAGGGAATCGCTGACGCCGGCCGTCACCCCGGTCGGGTCGTTAAGGGTAGGACCGAAGCCGGCCGCACCACCCCCACCGGCCGGGCCTGCCCCGGTGGTCGTCACGGCACTGGGCGCGGCGGTGCTCGGTGCGGCATGGCCCACGCTCGTCGGCGCCACGGCGGCCGTCGGCGGCGCCGGGACACTGGCGACCGGGGCGGCCGCGGCGGCCAGCGGCGTGCCCACCGAAAGCGGAATGGCGACGCCGATCGTCCCGCCCACTCCGACGGCACCCACCCCGGATGCGACGACGAACACCGGGGCCAGTGCCACAGCCAGGCTGACCGCCTGCTGCCCGAACGGCCAGAAGATCATCAGCGTGTGGAACGTGGCCCACGCCAGCGCGGTGGCCAGCACCGGAGAGATGCCCGGAATCTGCCCCAGGGCGGCGCTGAGCCCGTTGGCGAAGGGAACCGCGGGGATCGGCCACCCGCCGGGGTTGAGGTCCTTGGAGACCGGCCAGGCGAAGTTCGAGGTGTACTGCTGAATGACGGCGGCCAGCTGGTCCTGCCAGGTGGTGGGCGCGGGGGCCGGCGAGGTGGTATCGCCGTGCTGGGCGACTATTTTCGGCGCGGGCGTGGTGGCCGGCTCGGCGGCGACCGCGGTCTCGGCGGCGGCCTGGTAAGTGGTCATGGTCTCGGCGGCCTGCAGCCACATGCGCGCGTAATCGGCTTCGTTGAGGGCGATCGGGATGGTGTTGATGCCGAAGAAGTTGGTCGCCACGAGCGCGGCGTGGACGGCATGGTTGGCGGCGAGTTCGGCCAGGGTGGGCATGGCGGCGAGGGCGACGGTGTAGGCGCTGGCGGCGGCTTGGTGCGTGGCGGCGGCTTCGGCGCTTTTGGCGGCGGCGTTCAGCAGCCACGCCAGGTAGGGGGCGTGCGCGGTCACATACGCTTCGGCGGTGGGTCCGTCCCAGGCGCCTTGCACCGCGCCGAGTAGCTCGGTGAGTTCGTCGGCCGCCTCGGTGTAGGTGGCGCTCAGCGACGACCACGCCTGCGCGGCCGCCAACAGCGATCCCGGCCCCGGTCCGCTGCTCAACAGCGCCGACGGCACCTCCGGCGGCAGCGCCAGCCACAGTGGAGCCGTCATTGTCGGCGACCTGCCCCCAGCACCATGACCTACCTCCCCCAGAGCCGCTCGGACTGTGCGCGGCTTCCGTCTCAGGTAGTCGGATCGATGTGCGCGCTAGTTCCCCACATTTGAATCGGATGTGTGGCCGCTGACCCAACGTGCGGCCTCTTCGACGGTGCCGACCGTGCGTACCCCGTCCGGTAGCGGCGGTCGCGCCACCATGACGACCGGGATCCGCAACGCGGCGGCCGCGTCCAGTTTCCCTCGGGTCATCTCACCGCCGCTGTTCTTGGTCACCAGCGCATCGATGCGGTGGTCGGCCATCAGTCGGCGTTCGTCCTCGTAGCGATAGGGTCCGCGGGAGAGCAGCAGCGTGTGGCGACGCGGCAGTCGGGCGTCGTCGGGCACGGTGACAGCGCGGATCAGGAACCACGCGTCGCTGTCGGCGAACGCCCCGACCGCCGATCGGCCGGTGGTCAGGAAGACCCGCGCGTAGCCCTGTCGCGCAACCTCATCGGCGGCGGCGCGGTCCGAGGCCACAACGGTGGCCGCACCGGGATCCCACGCGGGCCGGGCGAGCACGAGATGCGGTAGGCGCAGTTCGCGGCAAACCTGCGCGGCGTGGGCGGTCATGGTCGCCGCGAACGGGTGGGTGGCGTCGACGACCGCGTCGATGCGTTCGTCGCGCAGCCACCGGCGTAGCCCGTCGACGCCGCCGAAGCCGCCGATGCGCACCGGGCCCACCGGCAACGCCGGATCCGGCACGCGGCCGGCCAGCGAGCTGACGATATCGACCTGCGGATGCAGCGCTTGCGCCAAGGCGCGCCCCTCGGCGGTGCCGCCCAGAAGGAGAACCCGCATCAATGGTCCCTGCGCCTGGCCGCCGAATACAGATAGCTGTCGGTGAAGCCTTCGGCGGTCAGCACGTCTCCGACGACGATGACGGCCGTCTTCGTGATGCCGGCCTGCCGCATCTGGGCGGCGATGTCGGTCAGGGTGCCGCGCAGCACGGTCTGCTGCGGCCAGCTCGCGAAAGCGACCACGGCCACCGGCGTTTCGGGCCGGTACCCACCGGCCAATAGCTGGGGGACGATGGTGTCGATCTGCGCCGCGGCCAGATGCAGCACCAGCGTGGCACCGGTTGCGGCGAGGCTCGCCAGGTCTTCACCGGGCGGCATCGCCGTGGACAGTGTTGAAACCCGGGTCAGCGTCACGGTCTGGGCGACACCGGGGACGGTCAGTTCACGCTTGAGCGCCGCGGCAGCGGCGGCGAAAGCTGGTACGCCAGGCACGATTTCGTAGCTGATACCCAGCGCGTCGAGTCGCCGGCACTGCTCGGCCAGCGCACTGTACAGCGACGGGTCACCGGAGTGCAGCCGCGCCACGTCGTGGCCGGCGGCGTCGGCGGTGGCGAGCTCATCGATGATCTGGTTTAGCGTGAGCGGTCCGGTGTCGATGACATTGGCGTCGGATCGGCAGTGCGCCAAGAGGTCTCGCGGCATGATGGAGCCGGCGTACAGGCACACCTGGCATGTTTCGAGCAGACGCAGCCCGCGCACGGTGATCAGATCCGCCGCGCCGGGGCCGGCGCCGATGAAGTACACCGTCATCGCTTCACTACCGACCATTGGGTGACGGGATGCTGCGGTCGCCAGCCGCTGAAGCCGCCCAGCGGTTCGGCCTGGTAATGCTGGAACCGGCGCAAGTCACCGCCATAGCGGGAATGGCTCTGCGCCAGCACACTTTCCGATTCTACGGTGACCGCGTTGGCGACCAGCCGACCGCCGGCGGGCAGGTACTTGAGGCAGGCGTCCAGCAGATCGGGGTGGGTGAGCCCGCCGCCGATGAAGATTGCCGACGGTGCCGGGGCGCCGTCGAATCCGCCCGGTGCCGCCCCGCGTGTCTCGATCGTCACGCCGTGCGCGGTCGCGTTGGCGACGATGTTGGCGCGGCGGCGTTCGTCGCGTTCGAACGCTATGGCGGTGCAGCCCGGCCCGCTGCGGCACCATTCGACGGAGATGCTGCCCGAGCCCGCCCCGACATCCCAAAGCCGTTGTCCCGGGGCGGGAGCCAAGGCGGCCATCGTGACCGCCCGGATGGGGTGTTTGGTGATCTGACCGTCGTGAACGAAGGCGTCGTCGGGAAGTTGCGCGGCGCGTTCGTCGGGCAGGTACTGCACCGCAACCACATTGAGGTCGTCGACGTCCGCGGGGGCGTGATCGGCCCAGTCTCGCGCGGTGCCGTCTCGACGGCGCTCAGCGGGGCCACCGAGCTGTTCGAGCAGGGTCAGCTCCGAGTCGCCACGGCCGTGCTGCCGGAGCAGCCCGGCCAGAGCCGCTGGCGTTGTCCGGTTGCGGGACAGGATGATTGCGCGCCCCCCGCGCCGCATTGCCGTGTGCGGTGCGGCCGTGACGAGGCTGATCACCTCGGTATCGTGGACGTTCCAGCCCATCCGGGCGCAGGCCAGGGTGACCGAGGAGACGTGCGGCAGTACCCGCACATTGGCGGCGCCGAACAGCCGGATCAGCGTTCCGCCGACGCCGTGCAGCAGCGGGTCTCCGCTGGCGACGACGTGAACGTCGGCCGGCGCGTCGTCCAAAAGCTTCTCCAAGGCCGGCAGTATCGGCGAGGGCCACCCCCGACGCGGTGCGCTGACCGTGTCGTCAAGCAGATCGAGTTGCCGTTTTGACCCGTAAATCACTGCGGCAGAGCGTAGTTCGGATCGGGATTGATCCGACAGGCCGGACATGCCGTCGGCGCCGATGCCGACCACGATGATCATCTCGGCATCCTGCGCCAGATGAATTGCGGTAACAGCTTCAGGGTGAAGAACATCGGCCGCAGCGCCCACGGAATCCAAACGCTGCGTCGGCCTTTGGCCAGTGCTTTCGCCGTGGCGGCGGCGACCTGCTGGGGTGTGCTGGACAACGGCGCCGGTGTCATGCCCTCCGTCATGCGCCCGATGACGAATCCGGGGCGAGCGATCAGCAACCGCACCCCGGTGCCATGCAGCGCGTCGGCCAGTCCGCTGGCGAACCCGTCCAGGCCGGCCTTTGCTGAGCCGTAGACGTAGTTTGCGCGTCGGACCCGCACGCCGGCCACCGACGAGAACACGATGAGCGATCCCCGGTCGGCGGTGCGCATGGCAGACGCCAGGATGGTCAGCAAGCTGACCTGCGCGACGTAATCGGTGTGCACGATGGCGACGGCGTGCGCGGCGTCCACCTCGGCGCGGGCCTGGTCGCCAAGGATGCCGAAGGCCAGCACCGCGGTACCGATGGGGCCGTGCTCGGCGATGATCTCCTCGACGAGGCGAGCGTGGGAGGCGACGTCGTCGGCGTCGAACTCCTTGGTGTACACGGCTGCCGCGCCCGCCTCTCGAACCGCGGCCACTTGGTCGTCGAGTTCGTTTGCGCGGCGCGCCGCCAGCAACACCGTGGCTCCGGGAGCCAGGTGCCGCGCGAGCTCGACGCCGATCTCGCTGCGGCCGCCGAAAATTACTACCGGACCGCTGCCCGTGTCATCCACGGCTGTGATTATGGCCTGCGCTAGCGTGAAGGGCGATGGCCAAGACCACTACGCGGCTCACCGACGACGCGCTGGCGTTTCTCTCCGAACGCCATCTGGCGATGTTGACGACGCTGCGGGCCGACAATTCGCCGCACGTGGTGGCGGTGGGATTCACCTTCGACCCCAGGACCCACATCGCACGGGTGATCACCACCGGCGGTTCCCAGAAGGCGGTCAACGCCGAGCGCGGCGGCGTCGCAGTGCTCAGTCAGGTCGACGGCGCGCGCTGGCTGTCGCTGGAGGGCCGCGCCACGGTCAACAAGGAGATCGACGCCATCCGCGACGCCGAGCTGCGATACGCCCAGCGTTATCGCACCCCGCGGGCCAACCCGCGCCGGGTCGTCATCGAGGTCCAGGTGGAACGGGTGCTGGGCTCGTCGGATCTGCTGGATCGCGGCTAGTCACTCGCCGCTACGGCGAGATCATGTACTGCACCCAGGCGCCACCGCCCGGCCCGGACGCCGCCCACAGCCGCGAATTCTGAATGCCCGTCCGGGGCAGCCCGAAGGTCAAGCCCATGCCTGTGCAGGCGGCAGCGGCATTGGCGAACTGCACCGGCGCCGTGACCGACCATGTGCCCGTTCCGCTGACGCAGGCCGCGGGATGCGCGTCGGTGCAAGGCGCCGCCACCCACCGTCCGTCGGTGCCCTGCAGGGTGCACGAGCCCGCGCCGGCGCGCGGTTCGTCCGGGGCCCAGCTCCACAGCGTCCCCTGGATGCGGCCGTCTTCGGGGAGCAGCTGGTCGAGTCCGAACAGGTTCACACCGCAGAAGGTCATGGCCTGCACCTTGGTCGGCGTCAACGCGGCCGGATTGTTGGGCGGCCGGGTGGGGTTGACCAATGCCGAGATGAAAGTCGAGTCCTCGAAGTAGCGGACGATGTTGTTGGCATAGACAGCCGGGCCGTAGGTGGCGTCGCACTTGGGGAACTGCTGGTAGTCGAATGTCGACCCGCTCTGCACCTCCTCGCCCTCCCAGCTGAAAACGGCGGTCCCCAGACCCGGCGAACAGTCACTGACGAGCACCACCTGTGCGCCGGCGGTCCGAACATCGTTGCGAGAGATGTTGCGCGGGAATGCCGCACAGCCGCTGGGTCCGATATCGGCAGGTGCGGGATGGTAGATCAGGCTGGTCCCGTTGGGCCGCCGCAAAGCGGTCTCCATGGTGTTCAGCGCCGAGGCGTACGCCGTCGCGTCCTTGAGCTGGTCTTCGATCATGATCAGCACGACCTCGTTGGGATGGGTGTTCAACCAATCCGTAATGGTGGGAAGGACTTTGGAGAACAGGGGTTCGGTGGTGCAGCCCAGATTGGCCTGCTCGGGGGGACGTCCGTGGCACACCGTGACGCCCGGGCGCCCGAGTTGGCCCAGCTGTGGGATGTAGTGCAGGTCCAATTCGATGCTGCGCACGTCGATGTCGAGCTGCTGAGGCATTGAGAGCTGCTGATTGGAGTCGGCGTGCGACGGGGTGAATTGGTTCGCCAGACTGTTGAACGAATTGTGGGTACCAAGCCACTGAGCCTCGCTGAACGGCACCGAGTCGCCGAGCGCGTACTGGAACTGGGCGGTCCGGTGCACCCATGACTGCAGATACGCGGCGGTTGCCGCCTGAGTCACCTTGTGCGCCAACGGCACCAGGCACAGGTTGTCGGATACTCCGACACGGCGGCACTCCGCGGCGACCGCGTCGGCAAACTTTCCGGTGCCCGAACACGGAAATGCGAACGGACTGATGGCATTACACGGAGCCGTAGGTGAGGGCGGGGTAGGTACCTCGTTGACATCCGCGGTGACGGGCGCGCCCGACGTCAGGGCGAGCATGAAAGCAAACACGACGACGGCGCACTTGATCCACCGAGCGCTGGGCATGCGCTACCCTGGCACGGCTCGACGGACGGAGACGAGAAACGTTGTCGAACTGTAGGAGTGTTGAGATCACTTCGTGAACCACGGCGGGCAGGCGTTGGCCTCGCCGGGGGGTGAATTGCGGGCGAACCGGCCGAACATTAGCTTTCGCAGCGAAGGGAGGCCGGAGTGTTTGTTGACACCGAATTGTTACGAGCGGGTGGCCGCGAGGCCCGCCGTGCTGGCGCGCACACCGAGCAAGCGGCGCAGCATCTTTCGCGGGAGCCGTTGCCTGCGCGGATGTTCGGCGACTTCGGCGCGGGTGAGGCGTTCCGTCTGACGGTCGGGGCCGCGCACGCGTATCATCTGCGAACCCTGTTGGGCAACAGGGTAATCCTGTCCGGCGTCGGTGATCACGCCGAGCAGGCCGCCACGGCGTTTCGGGTCACCGAGGACGACAACGCCGGCCAGCTTCGAGCGGTCCGGTGCGACTCCGGCACATAAGCGTCGGGCGCCTGTTCGCCGAAGCCGGCGGTGACCCATGGGCCGTCAACGCGAGCCTGCAGCGGGGCCGTCCGGATGAGATCGCGTCGCTGGGTCAGGCGTTTCACGATGCCGGGCAACGAACCGCTGAGGCCGATGCCGCCTTCGAAGAGGCGCGTCGCCGCTTCAAGGCGTCCTGGAACCGCGGGAACGGCGATCATCCGATCAACGACGCCGCCGAGGTTCGCCGCGCCACCCAGTCCTTGGGTATCCAGGCGGCGCAACTCGCTGACACCGCAGCCAAATTGGAGCAGGTGGCGGCGCTGCTCGCCGAAGCGCAGCGGGCGGCCGGAGTCGTAGTCCGGGCTTTGGAACCTCGGCTGGAGGCCATTGACTACGAGATAGGCGAGGCGTTCGAGTTCGAGATCGCGTCGCTCCCTCTTTCCCCTGTGTGTGCGGCGATTCTCGCTCAGAGCGTCGCCAATCTCGAAGACCGGGCCGTCGAAGTAACGGCGGCTGCGGTCCACGAAGTCGTGCACATCCGCGAACTGTATTCCGGTCAGCTGCACCACCTGACAAAGCAGATGCGCGCCCAGGACGGATACGACGCGGCGCCGGTCGAGAACCTGGATGGATCTGAGGAAGAGTCGCCCGAGCGAGCCGAACAGGACGTTCACGCGGCGCTGGCCGGCGACCAGGCTGCGGCATCCCGGGTGAATGAGGTGCTGGAGTCGATCACCGCCGAGCAGCTCGCCGGCAAGACTCCGCTGACAGCCGAACAGGCTTCGGTACTCAGTCAGTTGCAGGCCCAGCAGCACGGCATGTCCGTAGATGCGCTGGGTGAAGCCGAACGGCGACTCGGTGACCAACGGCAGATGATCGCCAATTCGTGGCAGCTGATGAGTAACCCCGCCATCGTGTTTCCGCGCACCGAGCTCAAACCCGGTGCCCGGCAAGGGGATGAGACGATGAGGGGCGGCGCGGCGCAGCTGCCCAACAGTGTGCAGCAGGCGTTCGACGAACCCTTCGACGTCTATATCGATGCGGTGGGGGGACCGGTCCTGACCGGAGATCCGGTCAGGACCATCACCGACATCGTCATGCGCAGCAATCCCGCTTTCCAAACGAACACCGATCTGGATCGGCGGATGATTCAACGCGCGGGGGTCGTGATGAACCGCACCTTCAATCTGCCCCCGGAGTTGGACTCGTCAAATAGCCCGCTCAACACGGTCATCGGCCAGTTCGTCGGCGACATGCTGGGGGCGGTCGCACCAGACCACCCGGTCGTGCATGACATGCTTACCGGGCCTGACCGCGACGCGTTCCTCCAACACGTCCTTCAACACCGATGGGAGGACGGCGGAAAAGCTGTTGCCGCGCTGTTCGATTGGACCGCGCCGGCTGTCCATGGCCCGGAAGCCAGGATCGCCGGCGAAACCGCGAATGCCTACGGGTCCTTCATCGGGTCACACGAACCCGACTTACTGCATCTGCGCGGTGACGAGACGGTGGGCCAACGGAGTCCCGAACTGGTGCGCGCCATGGCGCGCGGCCTGGCGCCGTATATCGGCAACATCACTGGGACCCCGGGCGCTGTACCGGAATTCGGCTGCATCCCCGACACCTACGGTGAGAACAACGAGAGCGGCCGATTGCCGATTGCCAAGGGGATATTCTCGGTGCTCAGTACCGACCGGACGGCCTCGGACTACTTCAACGGGCTCGCTGACCGCCAGGCGGTGGTCGCCGAAAGCCGCTACATCCAAGCCGTCACCAGCCATGCACCCGACATCGCCGGTTACAACGCCGACTTGCACAATGCGATGACCCTGCGGGGACTGGTCAACTCGGGGATACACAACGCGGTTCAAGCCGAGGCCGAGAACCATCAGATAGCCGAAAACGCCGCACGGCGCGCGGAATATGACCAGAGCAAGACCGCTTACGAGTTGGGTGTGAAGACCACGTCCGCAGCGACGGGGCTGATACCAGAGGGAGGAGCCATAGCGGGGCCCCTGGTCGGCATCCTCGGCCAGGCGATCGAGCCCGGGGTGTTGGGGCCTGCGCCGACCGATACGCCGATCCCCGCCGATCATCCTTTGGACATCATGTCGATTGGCCGAGCGGACCGCGAAATACTCAACGCGGTCATAGCTTCCGGACACCGCGTCGAGGGTATTCCGCTGCCGTACCTGATCGATGGGCGCATCGGCAGCCCAGATGAGTTGCTGGGCCGAGGTATTCCGGTGACGTCCGGTGCCTACGACGCGACCTTGAGCCGGGCGCTGGCCGGATTGTTCACTGAGATCTACGGCGCCGACCCTGCCCGGTACGTAATGCCCGACAAAGACATGATCCTGCGCTACAACGCGGTTACCAATGACCCCAACCCGCTGAAGCGATGATGCCGCGGGCAGTGACTAACTCGATTCGCCGATAGGCGCTAGCATCACCGAATCCCGTCGGCGTGTGCGGGTCGGGTGGAAGGACGCGATGAGCGGGGACGACGAGTTACGCATCATCCTCGATCAGCTCTCACAGCTGCTCGGGATACCGCCGCCACCCGTCATCACCCCCGACCCGTTGGCGTCCGGGCACTCCAACATCAGCCAGCTGCTCCGGGCGCTGGGCGCGGCGGCCAATGCGGGGGATGCTGAAGACAACGGCGAAGCGCAGGCCGGACACGATGAGCGGGACGCAAAGGTCGCCGATGCGCTCGCCAAGTTCCCCGCCAATGAGGACGACGCAGCCGCGCAACTTGCCGGTGTGGGAGGGTCGGGACAGATGTCGCAGATGCTGCAGCAGATGCCGCAGATGGCCTCCGGGATCGCGGGCGGGATCGCCGGTGCGTTAGGTGGAATGCTGCAGCCGTTCAGTCAGATTCCGCAACAACTTGTGCAGGCCGGACAGCAGGCCATGCAGGCCGGAATGGGCATGGTGCAGCAGGGTGCGGGCGCTGGCGCCGGGGCGGCGGAGCAGGCGGAGCCGCTCGGAGCAGACGATGAGTTTGGGGCTGGTGGCGGTGGCTTCTCCGGCGGCGCTGGTGGCGGTGGCGGCAGTGATGGCGGCGGTGGCTTCGAAGGAACCACCCCGACGGCGATGCTGGGGCCGCCGCCGACTCCCTCGGCCGGGACCGTGCCGGCATCGTCGCAGACGACGTCGTTGCCCGCGGCGAGTGGACCCGAGCCTTCGTCCGCTCCACGCGGTGCGATGGGCGGCGCGATGCCGATGATGCCGCCGGGGGCCATGCACGGCGGCGGCGGTACCGGCAACGATGCGAAGCCCGACACCAAACGCATCGTCGGACCGACCGTGAAAAACGGCGCACCGGTGCAGGGACGTATCACCACGCCGCCGCCTCTGCCCGCAGTGACCAAGCATGTCGACGGCAAGCCGGTCGCGACGCGGCGGATCCTGTTATCCGACGACAAGCCAGATGCCGGCGGTTCGTCGGGTCGCTGACGGGCCGGCAGCAATGGTAAGTCCTCTGGTGAGGCGCTGATCAATCGTTAATTGATCCCCTGCAGCAAAGACTGACTGGCGCTTTTGCGGTGGAACGATACGATCCACGCGTGTCCAACGTGCCCCCGCAGCAACCTTCCGCGTGGCCGCCTGCGCCACCGCCCACGAGTGGTCAACCGTCGCGGTGGATCGGGCTTGTTTCGCTAGGGATCGCGTTGGTGGCGATCGGAGTCGCCGTGGGCGCCTGGCTGCGACCGCTGCCGAAGTACGAGCCGCCGCCGGCCCCGACGTACACGAGCCAGCAGGTGGCCGACGCAAAGGCGAAGGTGTGCGCTGCGTACGCGAAGGTCAACCGTGCGGTCAGCTTGACCTCTGGGAGGAGCAGCAACGATCCGACCGCGCGGCTCGCCATTGCAACAAGTGGACGTCAGGCTCTCGACGTAGGAGCCAATTACCTCTTGTCAAAATTGAATGAGCAACCTGCGACACCTCCAACCCTCGCTGAAGCTGTCCGCGAACTAGCTACAACTTTCGCTGAGCTAGCTATTGATTACCTTGCGGAAGTTGAAGACTCGGAGTTAGAACCGCTGCTGCGTCATTCAGATGAACAATCGCTATCTGTTGAGAATATTTGCAAATGAGTGCTTTCCCGCCTGGGGAGTGGTCGCAACTCCTAGTAGGTGACCAATGGCCCGATGACGGAGATTTAGCGACACTCGAAAGCGGCCGATCGAACCGGCGGAATGTCAAGATCGGGTTTACGAATCTGGCCGAAGTGCTGCATAACGCCTCAACGGCGCGGTTGAGCGATCAAAGTGGGCACACCATCCAGGACCTTCGCAGCACGTTTAATCAGGGTGAGATGCATGCACGGCGAGTCGTCCACATAAGTGCGATCAAAGAGGACTCCTACCAGAGCGCTCATAGCAGTATGGTTAGCCTCCAACACGATCTTGCGAGCATAGCCTCAGAAGGCAACGCCGACATTGAGCAGATACGCAATTCAAAAGAATTGGAACATGTCAAAGTTACTCGCATAATTACCGCGATACATCACTACCGCGCACTAGCAAATTTTGCGGCTGCGAAATACGCCGGGAACGTGCTTGACGCGATTCAGCGGATATTAGACGTGGAGGGACGTGAATTATCCGCGCGGCGTTTTACAAACGCGTGTGGTCTCAACATGGCGGCGCTATTTCGACCCGCGGGGGACGAAGAAAACCTAAGACGCGAGGTTCGAGAGTTGCTAGGCACACCGCCAGGTTCGCACGCAGGTATCGCGGATGGGAATCTTCGTACACACGGTATAGAAGGCACGGAGGAATCGGTAATGCCGCCACCACCGAACTCTGTTCCAACTCATGGATACATCAACAGCAGAAACCTCGAGACAGAGTTGACGGCAGGCTCAAACTGCTTGCCACCCGCCACACCGGGAGTGCGAGCGCGCATTGTCAGTGGCAACCTCAAGGCATCACCAATGTCCGTTGAACTGCCCGCCTCGCCGGCCCCTTCCCCACCACCACCTGTCGCGCCGCCCATATCGGCACCAAGCCCCACTTCCCCCGCCACAGCCCCGCTTCCGCCTACCGCGGGTGCACCTATGCCCGCAGTGTCGGCTGTTGCGTCCACTCCCGCTCTCCCACCGACCTCAACAATCACCCCCGCCGAACTCGCTCAAAGTTTCAACAAGAACATGGAATCCGGTGCACCGTTCTCGGCCGCCGGCCATGCCGTGCCGTCAATGCCGATGTCGCCGACCGAGCCCCAAATGTCGCACGCTGCAACAGCAATGCCTGCGACCACCGCAGCGCCGGTACACGTGCCCGCGGTCGACTCACCCGCGCCAATCCACCACACGCCCGCCCCGGAGACCTCGCAACCGCCGGCGATAGTGGCAGCCGCTCCCCCGGCACCGATCGCGCCCGCGCCGCCCCCGGCGGCCGGTACGTTGCCGACCTACGGGTCGGACCTGAGGCCTCCTGTCTCCACCACGATCACTCCCCCTTCAGCGCCCAACCCTCCGCCAGTGTCAGCGACGCCAAGTTCGGCGCCAGTGAGCCCGTCCGGGGCCCATGCCGGTCCGGGCCAACCGGCAGTCGTCCGCCAAACCTCGTCGTCAGCGCCACCCTTGCCGCCGAACGCCACCGGCGCGCAAGCCGTGACTGCCACCGCGACCGGCGCGGCCGTCGGCGCGGCGTCAGCCGACGCCGCAGCGCGTGCCCGGCTGCAGCGCCTGGTCGACGCGGTCGCCCGCCAGCAACCACGCCTGGCGTGGGCCGCCGGCGACCGCAGCGATGACACCACGGTGCTGGTGACCGACCTGGCCGGCGGCTGGATCCCGCCAGGCATCGCGCTCCCCGCCGCGGTGACCCTGCTGCCGCCGGCACGACGGCGCGGCAACGTCGAATCCTTGCTCGGTGACGTCACCGTCACCGCGAGCTACACCCCTATCCACCAGATCCCCGACGAAACCGAGCCGCCCCCCACGTCGCCGCGGCCGCGATCTGCGCCGAAGATCCCCGACCTCGGCTGGGAACTCAGCCAGGCAACCCAGTGGCGCGACGGCCTACCCCGGCTGGCCCACACCCTGGCCAAGGCGGCTTCGGCAGGCTCAGGCGTGCTGGACTCCGAAACCGCTTTGCTGCAACAACATCTGGCCACCATCAGCAGCCGAGTGCTGGACAATTACCCAAAGGAAATCAACGCCCACGACGTCGGCAACTGGCAACTGCTCGCGGCGATCGACGCCTTGGTGGCGGGCGACAAGAATGCCGCCAACTACCACCTTGCCTGGTTTCTGGCCGGCCAGCCGAACACCCAAAAGCCGAAGAACTAACCCACCACGATCAGCTCGTGCGGGCGGTTGTTGACGGAGATGGCCCCGTCCGAGGTCACCACCACGATGTCCTCGATGCGAGCTCCCCACCGACCGGGAAAGTAGATGCCCGGCTCGATCGAGAACGCCATGCCCGCGGCAAGCGGCAAGTCATTGCCGGCGACGATGTACGGCTCTTCGTGCACGCACAACCCGATGCCGTGACCGGTGCGGTGCACGAAGTACTCTGCGAGACCCGCCGCGACCAAGACATCACGGGCCGCGGCATCGACCTGCTCCGCTGTCACCCCCGGCCGGACAGCCTCGAACGCGGTGCGCTGCGCCAGCTGCAGAGTCGAATACTGTTCGGCCACTTCATCACTCGGCTCGCCGATGCTGTAGGTACGGGTGGAGTCGGAATGGTAGCCCGGCCCAAATGTGCCGCCGATGTCGACGACGACGATGTCCCCCGCCGCCAGCCTGCGGTCCGAAAAGCCGTGGTGCGGGTCGGCGCCGTGCGGGCCCGATCCCACGATGACGAAAGCCACACCCGAATGCCCTTCGGCGACAATCGCTTCGGAGATATCCGCGGCAACCTCTGCCTCCGTGCGGCCCGGCACCAAAAACGAGGGCACCCGGGCATGCACCCGATCGATCGCTGCGCCCGCCGCCGACAACGCGTCGACTTCGGCCGCTTCCTTCACCATTCGCAACTCACGCAGCACATCGGTGGCCAACACCGGCATCACACCCAGCGCCTCGGACAGCGGCAGCAGGTGCAGCGCCGGCATGGAGTCGGTCACGGCCACCGCGGACGTCGCCCGGCCCAGCGCCGCACCCACCAATCGGTACGGGTCGTCGCCGTCGACCCAATCATGCACAGCCAGGTCCAGTTCCCCGGCGGCGGACTCCTTCAGCGAAGCAAGCTCCAGCCGCGGCAACACCACGGTCGGATCGCCCTCGGCAGGCACCACCAGGGCAGTCAGTCGCTCGAACGTTTCCGCCCGCGACCCGAGCAGATACCGCAGGTCATAGCCCGGGGTGATCACCAGGCCGGCCAGCCCAGCCCGCCCGGCCAGGGCAGCGGCGGCCCGGAGCCGGCGAGCATAAACCGCGGCCTCAAATCGATGAGAGTCCATGCCAGCCAGGCTAACCGGGCGGCCTGGCAGGATTACCGGCATGCCCGCTCCCCTATTGCTGCTCGACGGCGCCAGCATGTGGTTCCGCTCCTACTTCGGAGTGCCGTCGTCGATCAAGGCACCCGACGGCCGCCCCGTCAACGCCGTCCGCGGATTCATCGACTCGATGGCGGTGGTGATCACCCAACAAAAACCCAGCAGACTCGCGGTCTGTCTGGACCTGGATTGGCGGCCCCAGTTCCGCGTCGACCTCATCCCGTCCTACAAGGCACACCGGGTGGCCGAACCCGAGCCGGCGGGTGAACCCGATGTGGAGGAGGTGCCCGACGAGCTGACCCCGCAGATCGACATGATCATGGAATTGCTCGACGCCTTCGGGATTCCGACCGCCGGAGCGCCCGGCTACGAAGCCGACGACGTCCTCGGCACGTTGGCCGCACAGGAGCGCGACGACCCCGTGGTGGTGGTCAGCGGCGACCGCGACCTGCTGCAAGTGGTTACCAACGACCCCGTCCCGGTCCGCGTTCTCTATCTGGGCCGCGGCCTGGCCAAAGCTACCCTGTACGGCCCCAAAGAGGTGGCCGAGCAGTACGGAGTGCCGGTCCACCGGGCCGGCCCGGCCTACGCCGAACTCGCCCTCCTACGCGGCGACCCGTCGGACGGCCTACCGGGCGTACCGGGTGTCGGCGAGAAGACCGCCGCCTCCCTGCTCGCTCAGCACGGCTCGCTCGACGACATCCTGGCTGCGGCCAACGACCCGAAATCCAAGCTGGCCAACGGAATACGGACCAAACTACGCAAGTCCGCCGACTACATCGAGGCCGCGCAAAAGGTGGTGCGGGTGGCCACCGACGCGCCGGTCACACTGTCGACGCGCACCGACCAGCTGCCGCTGCACGCAGCCCACCCGAAACGCACCGCGGACCTAGCCACGCAGTACGGCGTCGGATCCTCGATCGCGCGCCTGCAAAAGGCGCTGGACCAGCTACCCGACTGATTACTGCGGGCGACCGACCTCGTAGGTGCCCTTGTCGTCCTGGAACGTCACCGTCACACGCTTCGACGCGCCGTCGATGCTCACGGTGCAGTCGAAGGTGCCGCCCTTCTTCACCACTGGGTCAGAACCGCCGTTGCACTTGACGTCCTTGACGTTCTTGGCGCCGTAGCCGTTGGTCTCGTCGGTCAGGATCGACTGCACTCCGGAATTGGCCTTGTTGACGTCGAGCTTGGTGGTGACGAAGAACCCTGGCACCACGAATCCGAGCACCAGAATGACGATCAAGAACAGCAGCGCGATCCCGCCGGCCACCGCACCGATGAAGGCTTTCGAGCGCTTGGGGCCCTGCGGCGCCGGTTGCCCGTAGGTCTGCGGCGGCGGGTATTGACCGGGCTGACCCGGCTGTCCGTACTGCGGGGGCTGGCCGTACTGGGCCGGTTGGCCGTACTGGGGCTGTCCGTACTGGGGTGGCTGACCGTACTGCGGTGTTGCGCCGTACTGGGTCGCCTGCGAACCGAAGTCGGAGCCGTATTCCGGCTGCGCATACTGCTGCGGGTACGCCTGATCGGCGGGCTGCTGGTAGCCCGGGTACTCGGCGGCCGGATATGACTGCGCGTGCCAGGTCGCGTCCTGACCGCCGCCCGGTTGCTGCCAGGGCGACCCCGCCATGGTCGGGTCCGAGGAACCCGGGCTGGGCTGCTGCCACCTCGGGTCTGGTCCCTGCGGTCCACTCATTACTGCTCCTCAGTCGATTTGTCCTGGCCAACCGTGGCCCCCGTGGTCGTATGCCGATCCACCGTAGCTCCGGCCTAGCCTACCCGGCGTCAACTGCGACGACGCCGCGCCGAATGTCATTGATAGCGCGCTTGGCCGTTGCCCGCACGTCCGGATCCGGGGCCGCGTTGCGGACCTGGTCGAGCAAATCGAGGATCTGGCGGCACCACCGGACGAAATCACCTGCTGACAGGGGTGCGCCGCTGCCGGCCGCCTCGGCCGCGGCCAACGCGGCCGCGAGGTCGCCGGTGCGCGCCCACCGGTAGATCACCGGGACGAAGCCGTCATCGGGTTCCCGGCTCTGCGCGATGCGGTGCGTCTGCTCGTCGGCCCGTAGTTCGGCGGACAGCCGCGCCGTCTGCGTCAGCGCCTGCCGAAGTCGCGGCGTCGGCGTCTCGGCGCCCAACGGCGCGCCCGGCCCATCCGATCCGCGCGACTCGTACAGCACCGCAGACACCACGCCCGCCAGTTCGGCCGACTTCAGCCCGGCCCACGCGCCGCTGCGCAGGCACTCGGCGACCAGCAGGTCGCTTTCGCTGTAGATCCGGGCCAGCAGCTTGCCGTCGTTGGTGACCTGCGGGTCGTCGGAGCCGCCCTCGATGAACTCGCGCTCGATGAGCAAACCCAGGATCCGGTCGAACGTGCGGGCCAGCGAGTTGGTCGCGGCGGAGACCTTGCGTTGAAGCTGGGCATTGTCGCGTTCGATGCGCAGGTACCGCTCGGCCTCGCGGACCTGCTCGTCCACGCCGGGTGCGTTGTGGGAGGGATGGCGACGCAGGTCGTCGCGCAGCGACGCCAACTCCGGGTCGTAATGCGCGTCGTCCTTGTTCCGCCGGCCTGTTGGGATCGGCAGACCCTCGGCGGCCGAGCGCAGCGCGGAGGCCAGATCCCGACGGACCCGCGGCTGGCGGTGTTCGACGCGCTTGGGAAGGGTCATCGACCCGACGGGCGGGGTGGCGCCGGTGTAGTCGGCCGATGAGATCCGGCCCGCCCACCGATGCTCGGTCAGCACCAACGGCCGCGGGTCCGTGCTGTCGCGGGCCGATTCCAGAACCACCGCCAGGCCGCCGCGCCTGCCGTGGGTGATGGTGATGATGTCGCCGCGGCGCAGCGCCGCGAGGGCGTCGCTGGCGGCCTGCCGCCGGTGCAGCCGCGACGCGCGGGCCTGGGAGCGTTCCAGTTCGCTGATCCGCGCCCGCATGCGGGCATATTCCAGGACCGGCGCCTCGTGGCCCCCCAACTGCGCGGCTATCTCGTCCAGCATGCCCTTGCCGCGTTCGATGCCGCGGACCAGGCCCACCACCGACCGGTCCGCTTGAAACTGGGCGAACGACTGCTCCAGCAGCCGGTGCGCCTGCTCCGGTCCCATCTGCTGAACCAGGTTGATCGTCATGTTGTAGGACGGTGCGAACGAGCTGCGCAGCGGGAAGGTGCGGGTGGAGGCCAGGCCCGCCACCTCGGACGGCTCTACCTCGGGGTGCCAGAGCACCACCGCGTGCCCCTCGACGTCGATGCCTCGGCGGCCGGCACGCCCGGTCAGCTGGGTGTACTCCCCCGGTGTCAGCGGCACATGTTGCTCGCCGTTGAACTTGACCAGCTTCTCTAAGACGACGGTCCGGGCCGGCATGTTGATGCCCAGCGCCAGCGTCTCGGTGGCGAACACCGCCCTCACCAGGCCGGCGGTGAACAGTTCCTCGACGGCGTGCCGGAATGCCGGCAACATCCCAGCGTGGTGGGCGGCCAGGCCGCGCAGCAGCCCCTCGCGCCACTCGTAATAGCCCAGCACGGCCAGGTCGGCGTCGGCCAGATCACCGCAACGGTGTTCGATGATCTCGGCGATCCGCGCCCGCTCCTCCTGCGTGGTCAGCTGCAGCGGCGAGCGCAGGCACTGCTGCACTGCCGCGTCGCACCCTGCTCGGGAAAACACGAAGGTGATCGCCGGCAACAGCCCCGCCGCGTCCAGCGATGCGATCACATCCGGCCGCGACGGCGGCCGATAGAACCTAGGCCGACCGCCGCGGGCCGGACCGCCGCGCGGACCACGCCGCGGCTGCCAGTCGGACATCCGGTCGGCCTCGCGGCGATGGGCGATATGGCGCAGCAAGTCGGGGTTGACGTGCGGTTTGTCCTTGGCGGGCGCCTCGGGGCGGTAGTCGAAAAGATCGAAAAGCCGCTTGCCCACCAGCACGTGCTGCCACAGCGGCACCGGGCGGTGTTCGTCGACGACCACCGTGGTGTCGCCGCGCACGGTCTGGATCCAGCCGCCGAACTCCTCGGCGTTGCTCACGGTGGCCGACAGGCTGACCAGGCGCACCTCGTCGGGCAGGTGCAGGATCACCTCCTCCCACACCGGGCCGCGCATCCGGTCGGCGAGGAAGTGCACCTCGTCCATGACGACGTAGGAAAGCCCTTGCAGCGCTGCCGAATTGGCGTACAGCATGTTGCGCAGCACTTCGGTGGTCATCACCACCACCGGCGCGTCGGAGTTGACCGACAGGTCACCCGTCAGCAATCCGATGCGGTCCTTGCCGTAGCGCGCGACGAGGTCCGTGTGCTTCTGGTTGCTCAGCGCTTTGAGCGGTGTTGTGTAGAAGCATTTGCCGCCCGCGGCCAAGGCCAGGTGCACCGCGAATTCCCCGACGACGGTCTTGCCGGCGCCGGTCGGGGCGCAGACCAGCACGCCGTGGCCGCGTTCCAGGGCCGCGCAGCCGCGTCGCTGAAAGTCGTCGAGGGCGAAGGCTAGCTCGGCGCTGAACCGGGCGAGTTCGGGGAGTTCGGTCACGCCGGTCTCTCTCCGCGAAGGTGCGCGGATTGCCGGCCCGCTCGGCGTGTCGCCGGACATCTGTGCACGCTCGCGACGGGTTCAGCTGACATCGTCATGCGACGGGTTCAGGTGACGTCGTCATGGGATCCGCCGATCACCGAGGGCGCCGGTATCGGCGAGGGCGGCTCGATGGGCGACGCCTCGTCGTCCGGGATCGCGGCGGCTTCGCGCTTAGCTTTGCGCTTGTCGTGCACCCGGGCGATCTGAATGGCGAACTCCAGCAGCACGGTCAACGCCAGACCGAGCGCGGTCATCGAGAACGGGTCCGAGCCGGGCGTGAACACCGCCGCGAACAGGAACATCGCAAAGATCAGCCCGCGCCGCCAGGCTTTGAGCCGCTCGTAGGTCAGGATGCCGGCGATGTTGAGCATGACGATCAGCAGCGGGAATTCGAAGCTGACCCCGAACACCACGAGGAGGTTGATCAGGAACCCGAAATACCGGTCCCCGGACAGCGCCGTGACCTGCACGTCGCTGCCGACGGTCAGCAGGAAGCTCAACGCCTTGGACAACACCAGGTACGCCAGCGCCGCACCGGCCATGAACAGGATTACCGCCGGGATCACGAAGGCCACCGCGAAGCGGCGCTCCTTCTTGTAAAGACCCGGCGTGATGAACGCCCACAGCTCGTAGAACCACACCGGGCAGGCCAGCACGATGCCGGCCGTCATGCCGACCTTGAGCCGCAGCATGAACTGGTCGAAGGGCGCGGTTGCCAGCAGCCGGCACTGGCCGTCGGCGCTGATGTTCGCCCGGGACGACTGCGGCAGAGCGCAATACGGTTGCCGCAGCCATTCGCCCAGGCTCTCGAGCCCGAAGATCGGATGTGAGTACCAGATGAAACCGAAGGCCGTGGTGACGACGATCGCGGCCAGCGAAATCAGTAGGCGGGCCCGCAGTTCGGTCAGGTGCTCGACCAGGGACATGGTCCCGTCGGGGTTGACGCGGCTACGCCGATTGCGCGGATTGAGCCGTTTGAGAGGACCGAGAGCGCGCGCAGAAACCCGGGGAGCTTTCACGACATTCGGTCAGCGGGACGCCGGACTATGCCGGCCGCGCCTCGGTGTGGCCCTGCTCGGTGGATTCGACGCGCTGCGACTGCACCGGTGTCGGGGCGGCCGCAGGGGTCGCCGGGGTCTCGATCGACGGCTCGGACTTGTTCTCGCTCTGCAGCTCACGGACCTCGGACTTGAAGATTCGCAGCGACTTGCCCAGTGAGCGCGCCGCGTCAGGGAGCCGCTTGGCACCGAACAACACAATCACCACGACAGCGAGGATCAGCCAGTGCCACGGTTGAAGACTGCCCACTTTGATTACCTCCAGACGTTCACCCGATGCTACCGCAGCACGGCGGTCGCTCCGGGACATGCGAACGGTGCCTGCGCGTCACGCCTGTTCAGCAGCGTGTTCGACGGCTTCGTACGCCTGCAGAGCCGCCACGGCCGCGGCTTGGACCCGCTGGGCCAGCGTTTGCGGCTCCAGCACCTGCACCGCGGCTCCGAAGCCCAGCACCAGCCGGGTCATCCAGTCCTCGGAGGCGTAGGTCATCGTCCCCTCACACGAGCCGTCGGACAGCTCGCGTACCTCCCTGATCGGGAAGTATTCGAACATCCACGATGCCGACGGGCTCACCCGCAGCAACGCCGAGGGCAGCGACGGGTCGCCGTCGAACAGCGAGGTGTCGGGTGGGGCTTGCAGGACCGGCTCCGGCGGCAATGCGGGCTCACCCCGCTCGGCGGCGTCGACGATGCGGTCGAACCGGAACAGCCGCACCCCCTCGGCTTCGCGTGACCACGCTTCCAGGTAGCTGTGGTCGCCGATCAGCAGCACCCGGATCGGGTCGACGATGCGGGAGGTGAGGGAGTCATGGGAGGCGGCATAGTAGTCGATCGTCAGGGCCCGCTTTTCGCGCACGGCGGCGCGCACGGTGGCCGCGGCCCGGCTCTCCAAGGGCGCGGGCTCGTCGGTGGCGGCCACCGCGTTGTCGGGCCCGGCCGCGCCGGCCGCGGCCGCGATCTTGGCGATCGCGCTGCGCGCCGCCTCGGGATCGACCACGCCGGGGAAGTCGGCCAACGCCCGCAGGGCCACCAACAGCCCGGTGGCCTCGGGCGATGTGAGCTTGAGCGGCCGGTCGATACCGGCGGAGAAGGTCACTTTGACGGTGTCGCCTGAGAACTCGAAGTCGATGAGGTCGCCGGGGTCGTAGCCGGGCAGACCACACATCCACAGCTGGTTGAGGTCCTGCTCGAGCTGCTGCTCGGAGACACCGAGGTCGGCGGCGGCCTCAGCGCGGGTGATCCGGGGATTGGCCTGCAGGTACGGCACCATATTGAGCAGCCGTACCAGGCGGGTCGAGACCGGAGTCACGCTTCTACTCCCGACCGCCCCGCCGCCGCCCGCAACCTCGCCACCACGTCCTGGCGCAGCGACGCCGGCTCCAGCACGATCGCGTCCGCGCCATAGCCGGCGATTTCGCGCGCCAACCGGTCACCGAAGGAGATGTCGAGCTCGATCACCTCACCGGCACGCCCGGCGAGCGGGCGGGACTCCACCGAGCGGCCGGCGCGGCGCAACGCCGTCGCGCGGCCGTCGGCCACCCACACCTTGGCCTGCGCGCCGGTGGGCGCCTCGGCCACGGCCCGGGCCACGATCTGCGACAGGTCAACGCCGTCGGGCACGGTGACCGCCCCCGCCTCCCCCATCGGTACGACCTCGGCACCGATGCGGGAGACCCGAAACGTGCGGGTGGCGTTGCGGTCGCGGTCGTGCCCGACGAGATACCAGCGGCCCTTGTTGGTGACCACACCCCACGGTTCGACCGTGCGAGTGGTGTACGGCTCGGCGCGGGAGGGCCGGTGCGGGAACTGCACCACCCGCCGAGAATTGATGGCTTCCAACAGGATTCCGAGGACATCCTCGGATCCGCGCAGGCCCGGCAATCCGGCCGGCGACGCGATGGCGACCGGGGCACCGTAGTCGGCCGGATCGACGTCCACGCCGGCCGCGCGCAACTTGAGCAGCGCCCCCTGCGTGGCGGTGATCAACTCGGGCGACTGCCAGAGTTGGGTCGCGACGGCCACCGCGGCGGCTTCTTCATGCGTCAACTCGACGTCCGGCAGCGCGTAGGCATCGCGGTTGATGCGGTAGCCCTCGGTGGGGTCCAGGTTCGACACCCGCCCGACTTCCAGCGGGATGCCCAGGTCGCGCAGTTCGTTCTTGTCGCGTTCGAACATCCGGGAGAACGCCTCGGCCGAAGGGCTCTCGGAGTACCCCGCGACGCTGGACCTGATTTTCTCGGCGGTGATGTAGCCGCGGGTCGATAGCAGCGCGATGACCAGGTTGACCAGCCGTTCGACTTTCGAAATGGCCATTCGTCGGCTACATGCTCGCGATCAGTCGTTTCACCCGTTCGTCGACGGCCCGGAACGGGTCTTTGCACAGCACGGTTCGCTGTGCCTGGTCGTTGAGCTTAAGGTGCACCCAGTCGACGGTGAAGTCACGTCCGGCCGCCTGTGCAGCGCTGATGAACTCGCCGCGCAACCTGGCCCGCGTGGTCTGCGGCGGCCGCTCGACCGCGTCGGCGATCTCCTCGTCGGTGGTGACCCGGGTGGCCAGGCCCTTTCGCTGTAGCAGGTCGAACACGCCGCGGCCGCGCTTGATGTCGTGGTAGGCCAAATCGAGCTGGGCGATCTTCGGGTCGGACAACTCCATGTTGTAGCGGTCCTGGTAGCGCTGGAACAGCTTGCGCTTGATCACCCAGTCGATCTCGGTGTCCACCTTGGCGAAGTCCTGGCTTTCCACGGCGTCGAGCTGGCGGCCCCACAGGTCCACGACCTGCTCGATCTGGGCGTTGGGCTCACGGGTCTGCAAGTGCTCTACGGCGCGGCTGTAGTACTCGCGCTGGATGTCCAGCGCGCTTGCCTGGCGGCCGCCCGCCAGCCGGACGGGACGACGGCCGGTGACGTCGTGGCTGACTTCGCGGATGGCGCGGATCGGGTTGTCCAGCGAGAAGTCCCGGAACGCCACCCCGGCCTCGATCATCTCCAGCACCAGCGCCGCGGTGCCCACCTTGAGCATGGTGGTCGTCTCGCACATGTTGGAGTCGCCGACGATAACGTGCAGCCGGCGGTACTTCTCGGCGTCGGCGTGCGGCTCGTCGCGGGTGTTGATGATCGGCCGGCTGCGGGTGGTCGCCGACGACACCCCTTCCCAGATGTGCTCGGCGCGCTGGCTCAGGCAGAAGGTGGCGGCTTTGGGGGTCTGCAGGACCTTGCCGGCGCCGCAGATCAGCTGGCGGGTGACCAGGAACGGCAGCAGCACGTCGGAGATCCGGGAGAATTCGCCCGCGCGCACGATCAGGTAGTTCTCGTGGCAGCCGTACGAGTTGCCCGCCGAGTCGGTGTTGTTCTTGAACAGATAGATGTCGCCGCCGATGCCCTCGTCGGCGAGCCGCTGCTCGGCGTCGACCAGCAGGTCTTCGAGCACCCACTCCCCGGCCCGGTCGTGCGTGACCAGCTGCACCAGGCTGTCGCACTCCGCGGTTGCGTACTCCGGATGGCTGCCCACATCGAGGTAGAGGCGAGCCCCGTTGCGCAAGAAAACATTCGAGCTGCGACCCCACGAGACCACCCGCCGGAACAGGTAGCGGGCTACCTCGTCTGGGGACAGGCGTCGATGCCCGTGGAAGGTGCAGGTGACACCGAATTCGGTCTCGATGCCCATTATTCGTCGCTGCACGTAATCGAGGGTACTGGTTGTCATTCCGCGGCGGTGCACAGCCGCGCCCGCGTCGTCGGACCAACCCACTCTGCAGGGGTGGCGAATCTAAAAGTTAGGCTGTGCGAAACTTCCGTTCACAGCCCGCTTCGGAAGGCCCCGTTGACGATGATCTGGATGGCCGCGCCACCGGAGGTTCACTCCGCGCTGCTGAGCCTGGGTCCCGGTCCGGAGTCGCTGCTGACGGCCGCTGCGGCGTGGGAGTCGCTCAGCATCGACTACGCCGCGGCGGCCGCGGAGATCAGCGCCCTTGTCGCCGCCGTAGGGGCCGATTGGGAGGGCTCCGCCGCGGAATCCTGGTCGGCGGCTCAGGCGCCGTACGTGGCGTGGCTGCTCGAGGCCAGTGCTGACGGTGCCGCCGCGGCCGCCCAGCACGAGGCCGCCGCCGCCGCGTATGCCGCCGCCCTGGCGGCCATGCCGACCCTGGCCGAGTTGGCCGCCAACCACGCCACCCACGCCGCACTGGTCGCGACGAACTTCTTCGGCATCAACACCGTCCCGATTGCGCTCAACGAAGCCGACTATGTGCGGATGTGGATCCAGGCCGCCACCACGATGACCACCTACCAGTCCGCGGCACAGGCCGCGGTCGCTTCCACCCCATCGCCGTCGGCAGCGCCGCCCATCATGGCTGGGTCGGCGGCATCACTGGATCCGGGCCGGGCCATGATCAACGCGATCGCGCCGATCCTGGAGCAGTTCGGCATCAACGGGCTGATCCGAAATCCGTTGGTTTCCAACCCTTTGACGGACCTCATATCGGACTTCCTGAAAATCTTCGGCATCTACTGGGACTCCGGCGCCGGCACGCTCAACGGACTCGGCTACGAGAGCTACGCCGACGCCACCCAGCCGATGTGGTACCTCGCTCGCGGCCTCGAGCTGATCGGGGACGTCATGCAGATGTCCCAGAATCCCACCCAGGCGATCCAGTATTTCCTGGCCCTCTCCCTGTTGGACTGGCCGACGCACGTCGCCCAACTGGGGACGGCCATAACTCAGTCGCCGTTGCTGTTGGCAGCGGCCGGGGGCGCGATGCTGGTGCCGGCGGCATCGGCGGGCGGGCTGGTCGGGCTGGCCGGGTTGGCGGGCGCACCCACACCCACGGAACTGCCCGCGCCGGCGCCCATCCCGGCCGCCGTGGACTTGCCGGCCGCGGGAATGACGTCGTCACCAACGTCGATCGGCACGGCCTCCACCGCCGGCTCGGCGTCGGCCCCGGCACCCTCGTCCGCGCCGACGAGCACCGGGGCCGCCCCGCTGAGCCCTGCGCCGCCCGCGCCCGGCTTCACGCCGCCTTACGTTGTCGGGCCGCCGGGAATCGGGTTCGGTTCGGGGATGACGTTCAGCGCGAGCGCAAGCGCCAAGAAGAAGGCGTCCGAGCCGGACAGCGCCGCCGCGACAGCGAAGTCATCGGCCGCGCTGCGCCGGCAGGCGCGGCTTCGTCAGCGCACGCGCACCCCCCAGCGCGGCTACGGCGACGAGTTCATGGACATGGATGTGGACGTCGAGCCAGTGTTCGACGAGCCGCCGGATAATGCGACGGCCTCCGGGCACGGGGCTGGATCGCAGGGACTTGCCGGGACCGCTCCCCACGACACCGTCAGGGACGCGGCGGGTCTGACGACGTTGACCGACGACAATTTCGGTGGTGGGCCGACCATGCCGATGCTGCCGAATACCTGGCGGTGAGGTGTTATGGAAGATTCGAATCCGACGATTCTGGCTATAGTTCGACTGATCCCATCGGGCCTGGGTGGCACGGTGATTCGGCGGATGGACAAGCCATTTCTGAAAATACTTTCCTGGGCAGAGACGCCGAGACGGCTCGCGTGCACGCGGTTGAGCGCTACCGCGTGCTGGACGCGCCGCCCGATCGGGTTTTCGCCAGAATCGCCGGCCTCGCCGCCCGCTTCTTCGGTGCACCCATGGCGGCGGTTTCGATCGTCGGTCGCAACCGCATCGGGTTCGTCGCGGTCCATGGGCTCGGTGAAGTTCGCCAGATCCCGCGCGGTGCCAATTTGTGCGAGCCCGCGATCGTCAGTGGTAACGCCTATTTCGTGCCGGACGCGCTCACGGCGTTTCCGACGAACCCGTTCGTGCGCGAGCACCGGATCCGGTTCTACGCGTGCGCGCCGATCGTCACGTTCGACGGGCATCGGCTCGGCACGGTCGCGGTCATGGACCACGAGGCGCGCGACGCTTCCGGCGAACAGCTTTCGGTGCTCGAGGATCTCGCGGCGATCGTCATGGAGCAGCTCGAACTTCGGCTGAGTTCCCTGGACGCGCTCGGGGCCGAGCGACGGCTGCGCGACGCGGCGGAGTACGCACGCGACGACGCCCGCGTCGACCGCGCGGATGCGCAGCGGGCTCGTGACGAGGCGCGGCGGGATCGCGACGACGCCCGCCTGGATCGCGACCTCGCGTTGCGGGACCGCGACATCGCCGAGTACGACCGAGACCTCACCGAGGAATACGCGGCGGTCCTGCAGCGAACGCTGCTCCCGCCGGTGTTGCCGCGCATTGAGGGGCTGACGCTCGCCGCGCACTACCATCCGGCTTCGCCGCGCCGGGTGGGCGGGGACTTCTATGATGTGTTCCCGCTGGGTGACAACCGGTGGGCGTTCTTCGTCGGCGATGTCGAGGGTCACGGCGTCGAGGCCGCGGTGGCGACGTCGCTGATCCGCTACACCCTGCGCTCGGCCGCGCTGCACTACCGCGACCCGACCTTGGGGCTTGCTGAACTCAACGCGGTGCTGATGCGCGAGCTGGCTCCCCGACGTTTCTGCACGGTCTTGTTCGGGACATTGGAGCCGGGCGCGGACGGTTGCCGGGTGACGATGGCCACGGGCGGGCATCCACCCGCACTACTGCTGGATCCCGCCGGCGGTGCGCAAGAGGTGCGATCCCCCGACGGGATGCTGGTCGGCATGATCGAGAACGCCGTGTTCGACGCCTGCGTCATCCAGTTGCGACCAGGCCAGACCTTGCTGTTCTACACCGACGGCATCGTCGAGGCCCGCCACGCCGCGACGCCGTTCGACCAGGACAATCTCGCTGCCTTCGTTGCCGAACGGGCGAGGCTGGGCGCGTTGGGTCTCGTCGAAGAACTGACGATGTTGATCCCGAAACTGCGTCCCGACGACGACGTCGCGCTGCTGGCGATCACCGCCTCGTGATCGCGGGGCGCCTATTCGGCGGACTCGCCCTCTGATCCGGGTTCGGTTTCGGGTTCGCCCAGCAGGGAATCCAGCGCGGCGCGGTTGAGCCGGCGGAACGCGCGCCGCGGCCGGTTGGCGTCCAGGATCGCGACCTCCAGGCTGGCGATGCTGAGCGTGGACTGGCCGTTGCCCGGTGTGTCGCCGGCGCTGGCCCGCAGCGCGTCTACCGCGATCTTCAATGCGTCGGGCAGCTCGGCGTTCTCGGTGTAGGACTCTTTGAGCGCGTTGGTGATCGGCTCGGTGGTACCGCCCATCACGACGAAGTGCGGCTCGTCGGCGATCGACCCGTCGTAGGTGATCCGATACAGCTCGGGCGGCTTCGTCTCGCCGTAGTGCGCGACCTCTGCCACACACAACTCGACCTCATACGGTTTGGCCTGCTCGGTGAAGATGCTGCCCAGCGTCTGGGCATAGACATTGGCTAGCTGGCGGCCGGTGACGTCGCGACGGTCGTAGGCGTAGCCGCGAGTGTCGGCGAACTGGATACCGCCGCGGCGCAGGTTGTCGAATTCGTTGAACTTTCCGGCCGCGGCGAAACCTACGCGGTCGTACAGCTCGCTGATTTTCTGCAGCGATCGCGATGGATTCTCAGCGACGAAAAGCACGCCGCCGGCGTACGCCAACGCGACCACGCTGCGCCCGCGGGCGATGCCCTTGCGCGCGAGCTCGCTGCGCTCGCGCATGGCCTGCTCGGGCGAGATGAAATAAGGGAAACTCACTTCTCACCGCCGTCGGCGTCGGGGCCGAAAGTATCTGCACGCGAACGACTTTCAATGACATCGCGGGCCAGTTCGGCGATGCGCCGCTCCGCGATGTCGATGGCGCCTTCGGCGTCGATGGTGACCGCCGTCGGGTAGATGCCGCGGACCAGGTCAGGCCCGCCGGTGGCGGAGTCGTCGTCGGCGGCGTCGTAGAGCGCTTCCACGGCCACCCGCAGCGCCGAGTCGGCGTCGGTGACTTGTGAATACAGCTTCTTCATCGATGACTTGGCGAAGATCGAACCCGACCCCACCGACTGGTAGCCCTCTTCCTCGATGTTCCAGCCACCGGCGGCATCAAAGGACACGATGCGGCCGGCGCCTTCCCGGTCGGGAGCGTCGATGTCATAGCCCACCAGCAGTGGCAGCGCCACCAAACCCTGCATGGCGGCGGGCAGGTTGCCGCGCACCATGATCGCGAGCCGGTTGACCTTGCCGGCGAACGTCAGCGGCACGCCTTCGAGCTTTTCGTAGTGCTCGAGCTCGACCGCGTAGAGCCGGGCGAACTCGACGGCGATGGCCGCGGTGCCGGCGATGCCGGTGGCCGTGTAGTCGTCGGTGATGTAGACCTTGCGCACGTCGCGCCCGGCAATCATGTTGCCCTGGGTCGCGCGCCGGTCGCCGGCGATCAGCACGCCGCCGGGATATTTCAGCGCGACGATGGTGGTGCCGTGCGGCAACTGGTCGGACACGGGCGCACCGCTGATGCTGGCGGGAAGCAGTTCCGGAGCCTGCCGGCGCAAGAAGTCAGCAAACGACGACAGTTCTACGGCCGGGAATCCGGGTCTTGCGGGGTTGGTGGACAGACGATCAGGCAACGGCCAGGTCACTGTCCGCCCTTTTGAACGTATGCGCGCACGAAGTCCTCAGCGTTCTCCTCGAGGACATCGTCAATCTCGTCGAGCAAATCGTCTGTTTCCTCGGTCAGCTTTTCGCGACGCTCCTGGCCCGCGGCCGTGGTGCCGGTGACATCATCCTCGTCGCCGCCGCCACCGCCACGTTTGGTTTGCTCCTGCGCCATCGCCGCCTCCTGCTTCGTCACGGGCCTTCTGACAGGCCGCGTTGCGTGTCCATCTGCCCGTTGGCTTTTCTCTACCCTACCGGTCAGCACCGACGTTTCGTCGGTCTAACCAGGTCTAGCTCGTGAGTTGCTCCACCAGTTCGACTGCGCTGTTCACGGAATCCAATAGCGCGCCGACGTGTGCCTTGCTGCCACGCAGCGGTTCGAGCGTCGGAATCCGGACCAGCGAGTCGCCTCCCAGGTCGAAAATCACCGAGTCCCAACTGGCCGCGGCGATGTCCGCACCGAACCGGCGCAAACATTCGCCGCGGAAGTAGGCGCGGGTGTCGGTGGGTGGGTTTTCGACCGCGTCCAACACCTGGTGCTCGGTGACCAGGCGCTTCATCGACCCGCGCGCCACCAGGCGGTTGTAGAGGCCCTTGTCCAGCCGCACGTCGGAATACTGCAGGTCAACAAGGTGCAGGCGGGGCGCCGACCAGCTCAAATTCTCACGCTGACGGAAACCTTCCAGGAGCCGCAGCTTGGCCGGCCAGTCCAGCAGTTCCGCACAGTCCATCGGGTCGCGCTCGAGCTGGTCGAGGACGTGCGCCCAGGTCTCCACCACGTGGGAGGCGCGGGGATCCTTGTCGCGGCTGTCCACCAGCTTGGCCACCCGATCGAGGTAGATCCGTTGCAACGCAAGCCCGGTGAGTTCCCGGCCGTCGGCCAGGGCCACGGTCTGACGCAGCGAGGGGTCGCGGCTGATGGCGTGGACGGCGTGCACCGGGCGGGCCAGAGCCAGGTCGGTGAGGTCGATGCCCTCCTCGATCAGGTCGAGGACCAAAGCGGTAGTGCCCAGCTTGAGATAGGTCGACGTTTCGGCCAGATTCGCGTCGCCGATGATGACGTGCAGCCGGCGGTAGCGGTCGGCGTCGGCGTGGGGCTCGTCACGGGTGTTGATGATGCCGCGCTTGAGGGTGGTTTCCAGGCCGACCTCGACCTCGATGTAGTCCGACCGCTGCGAGAGCTGAAAACCGGCCTCGTCACCCGAGGCGCCGATGCCGACCCGGCCCGAACCCGTCACCACCTGCCGCGACACCAGGAACGGGGTGAGCCCGGCGATGATGGCCGAGAACGGCGTCTGCCGCGACATCAGGTAGTTCTCGTGCGATCCGTACGACGCGCCTTTGCCGTCCACGTTGTTCTTGTAGAGCTGCAGCTTGGCCGCGCCCGGCACGCTGGCAACGTGGCGGGCGGCGGCCTCCATCACGCGTTCGCCGGCCTTGTCCCAGATCACCGCGTCCAGTGGGTCGGTGCATTCCGGCGCCGAATACTCCGGGTGTGCGTGGTCGACGTAGAGCCGCGCCCCGTTGGTCAGGATCATGTTCGCCGCGCCGACCTCATCGGCGTCGACCACCGGCGGCGGCCCGGCTGAGCGACTCAGGTCGAAACCGCGTGCGTCCCGCAGCGGCGACTCGACCTCGTAGTCCCAGCGCGTCCGCTTCGCGCGCTGGATACCCGCGGCGGCGGCGTACGCCAGAACCGCCTGCGTCGACGTGAGGATCGGGTTAGCGGTCGGGTCGGACGGCGACGAGATGCCGTACTCAACCTCGGTCCCGATAATCCGTTGCATACCTTGAGCCTAAGCCCGCCGACGATGCGGCCTGCTTGCGGGCCTTCTCGTCCAGCCGGAGCGGACGGCACGCCGTCACGCGGCGCGTTCGGTCCCGTCGGAGAGGCACCACGATTCTTGCCCGGCTTGGAGCGACTCCCGGACGACAGCACAACGACACTGTCGCTACAAGCCGGGCACAGATTGTGGTCCGCTCCCGAGGCGGCCGCGATCGGCCGCCGGCACCGGCCCCGAGGCGGCCGTGACCACCTCGGCCCGACGGCCGGCAAACACCGCCACACGTGCTGCCAGTCGGCGATACAGTGACGCGGCATGAGCCCTTCTCTGCGCTCGCTGGCAGGACGCACGTCGGCGACCGACGAGGCCGAAAGCTGGTTCCTGCAGCGCGGTCTGCCGTCGGTGTTGACGACGCGAGGGCGGTGGCGGCGGTTGTGGTCACGGTCGGCTCCGGTGTTGGCCGCCTACGCCACGTTGCACTGTTGGACGCTACCGGTGCTGCTGCTCACCGAGGGCAAGACGGACGTCGTCATCGAGGGCACGCCGTCGCCGCGGGAATGGTTCTTGTTGGTTCTCATCGTGGTGGCTCCGGTGGGCATGACGCTGGTCGGCTGGCTGGTGTCCCGGATTCCCAATGGCCGCTACCGCGCACTGGCATCGACGGCAGCGATCGCCACCGTGGTAACCGTCATCTCAATCGAAACGGGCCCGTCGCACCTTCCGGATGCGGTCTGGACAGCGCTCGCCTTGATGATCCTCACCGGCTGCGGTGTCGGCTCAGTGATCGGATGGTCGGCTCGCATGACGCTCTCGCACCTCGCTTCGATCGGCGGCCTGGCGGTTCGGGCTCTGCCGGTCGTGCTGCTGACCACGTTGGTGTTCTTCAACGGCAACGTCTGGATCATGGCCGCGACGATCAGCGGGGACCGCCTGGCACTGGCCATCCTCTTCCTGATGAGCATCGCCGCCGCCTTCGTCGTCTCCGCCACCTCCGAACGTGTCAAGCCGATGCTGCGGTCCCCCGCAGCGGTGCCGATCGACCGAAAACGCCTGTCTGACACCCCTTTCGAGACGATGCCGGATCCGCCGAGCAGTCCGCCGCTGAGTCGCGCCGAGCGTGCCAACGTGGTCTTCGTGCTGGCGGCATCGCAACTCGCCCAGATCATGGTGGTCGCCGCGCTCACCGCTGGGATCTATGTGACCCTGGGTCTGATCGTGCTCACCCCCGAACTACTGAAGGACTGGGCGCGCACCACCGACAACAACTCGACCGTCATGGGGTTGACGGTGCCGGTGCCCGACTCCCTCGTACACCTGTGTCTGTTCCTCGGGGCCCTGACGTTCATGTACATCAGCGCCCGCGCGGCCGGCGACGCCGATTACCGCACGCGCTTCGTCGACCCGTTGATCGACGATCTCCACCTCACCCTGACCGCCCGCAACCGCTACCGCAATCGCGTGGTCAACGCGCCGGTGACCAGTGTTGACGCCGCTGACCTGGGTGATTAGGTTCACCCTGTGTCAGCCCCTCAATCGAACTCCGCGGCGCCCCAACAATCGGGCGACCTGTCCGGGAAACGTTACGGCGAAGTGCTTCTCGTAACCCCCGGGGAGGCGGGTCCGCAAGCCACCGTCTACAACAGCTTCCCGCTCAACGATTGTCCCGACGAGCTGTGGAAGGCGCTCGACCCGCACGCGATCGCTACCGAAAACGGTGCTGCCACAGCACTACTCAACGGTCCGCGCTACTGGTTGATGAACCGCATCGAAAAGAACCAGCAGGGCCCGCAAATCATCAAGACCTTCGGCGGCATCGACATGCTGCTGCAGGCCACGGTCCTGCTGTCGTCGATGAACCCGACTCCTTACACCGTCAACCACGTCAGCCGCCACACCGTGTTCGTCTTCGACGCCGGCCAGGAGATCTACGAACTGCAAGACCCGCATGGGCACCAATGGGTCATGCAGACCTGGAGTCAGGTCGTCGACCCCGAACTGTCCCGCAGCGACCTACCCAAGCTCGGTGATCGGCTCAAGCTGCCGGCGGGCTGGTCCTACCACGCGCGGATGCTGAAGGAAGAGCTGCGCATCGACACCACCACGCAGTCGGCCCAGGTGCTGCAGGACGACCTGACCAACAGCTACTCGCTGGCCAGCTAGTTCTGCCGGTTCGCCATCCAGCTGCGGTGCCGGACAAGGGCCCTTCGTGCGGCCTTCCTCAGCGCGGGGTCCGGCAGATGCCGTCCGAGTGCTTCGAGTACCACCGTGGTCTCGGGCGCGGGGTGGCGCCAGATGTCCTCGATCTGCCGCATAGGTTCTGGACCCGTGAAAAAACTGCACAACGCCGCAGGTTCATCCACCTTGAGCGCGAGCGCATCAACAAGCACCGCGATGTCCTGGTCGACGAAGCGACCCAGAGTTTCCGTGTCGGCGCGCTGGCGCGAAATCAACCACAGCGCCGCGTGACCGGAGACCGGGCTGTCCAACAGTTGACGCACGAAGGGTTCGGTCACCTCGATGGCGAACTCATCCAATGCCCCAAGACCGGCTAATCGATGCGCGGCATCGGGTGCCGCGACGATGGCCTCGGTCAGCATTCGCACCCGCTCAATAGCTGGTCGGTGCGCTTGCCAGTTGGCAACCAGCTCCGCGTGGATCTTCTTGTCCGACAACACCATTGCATCTATCAGTGCGGTTGCATCCCATTCCGCAACTTGGTCGAGGCACCTTAAACTGTATCCAGCAGCACTGAGATGATCCGGCAGGATGTGCCGGCCCAGGGCGGTCAGGGCAAGTGTGCCGCCGGTCCACCTGCTAGGTCCGAGCAGTGGCCGTACTTCGCTACGGTTCGTCCATCGCAACACGCCGGCTTCCGCCAACACTTCGAGGTACAGAGCTAGCCCCTCCTCGGTGTTGTCCTCAAGCATGTCCTCCTCGTCTGGCCCCAATTCCTTGAGCACGACCGATTGAACGAAATTCAGGAGGATGTCGAACGGCACCTCGCCGCCGTCGCGGATAAGTAGCGCAACAAGCCAGTGCACGATCCCGTCTTCCAGCAGCTTGGCCAGCTCGTCGCTCTCCCCACCCCAGCCCCCTAAGAGCGACCGCAGCGGCCTTAGCTCGCGAATCGCCGCGAACAGCCCACGCGCCCGCTCCACTGGTGTGAGTGAATCCCAAGTCGGTCCTGGGACTACGCGATGTTGGCGCAGCTTCACCGCACCCAACTCGACCGCACTGGAAAATATGAAATTCAAGCGCCGCATACTGGCCGTCGATTGGGGTCGTATTGTCCGACCACCCAGCTCGACCGCCAGCACGTCGCCGGTTTGCAACTTCTCAACCAGCGCACGGCCGTCAGCCAGTTGGAAGTGCCCCTTGTCCGTAAGCGGCTTGCCAGCGGAACCGACATAGCTGCGCAGCGCATCGATTTTCGTCAGTAACGGCGCTGCCTCAGCGGCCGCCGCCACATCGGATGCCGACGGCGGAACGTGCAGGAACGGTAGCTGGTACGACTCGCCAACGGCCGGCGTGGGATCGCGCACTTCTGCAACGACAGTCCGGACGAGGTCGTCAGTCAGGCTTCTCAGCCTCGCAGCACGGCCGGCGCCGCCGACGAGACGTCCGGTGTCAGCCATGAAGTCGAAGTACACACCGACCGCAGAGCACAGGTTGATGGCGGCATCCGGCTGCCCCTTCAACCGGCGCGGACACCACTCGAGCAGAAACCGCGATATGTCGCTGAGGGTGAACTCGTCGAGCGCCCCGATCGACTCCCGATAACGCCAGTCCAAGAAGGACTTGACGTCGGCGAGCACCTCAACGCGTTCAGGTTGCTTGGGAGCCAACCACTCATCGAGCTCGTCCAGTAGGACACCTCGGGTGTCGATGAAGGCGTGGTAGTCCGAAGTCCCGAAACGTAGCCGCATGAGCGCGACGCTAGCCGGGGCTACCGACAAGCGCCCGAACGCTCCTACAGGTACTGCCCCAGGTTCGACTCGGTGTCGATGGCCCGCGACGCACTCGACGACTTGCCGGTGACCAGGGTGCGGATGTACACGATCCGCTCGCCCTTCTTGCCCGAGATCCGCGCCCAGTCATCGGGATTCGTGGTGTTGGGCAGGTCCTCGTTCTCGGCGAACTCGTCGACGATCGAGTCGAGTAGATGCTGGATGCGCAGACCGGGTTGGCCCGTCTCCAGCACCGACTTGATCGCGTTCTTCTTCGCCCGGTCGACCACGTTCTGGATCATCGCGCCGGAGTTGAAGTCCTTGAAGTACATGACTTCCTTGTCACCGTTGGCGTAGGTGACCTCCAGGAACCGGTTGTCGTCGATTTCGGCGTACATCCGGTCGACGACCTTCTCGATCATCGCCTTGATGCAGAGGCTGCGGTCGCCGTCGAACTCGGCGAGGTCGTCGGCGTGCACCGGCAGCGTCTCGACCAGGTACTTCGAGAAGATGTCCTGCGCCGCTTCGGCATCCGGCCGCTCGATCTTGATCTTCACGTCGAGGCGCCCGGGCCGCAGGATGGCCGGGTCGATCATGTCCTCACGGTTGGAGGCGCCGATCACGATGACGTTCTCGAGGCCTTCCACACCGTCGATCTCCGACAGCAGCTGCGGAACCACAGTGGTCTCGACGTCGGAGGAGACGCCGGTGCCGCGGGTGCGGAAGATCGAGTCCATCTCGTCGAAGAACACGATCACCGGGGTGCCTTCCGACGCCTTCTCCCGGGCGCGTTGGAAGATCAGCCGGATGTGCCGCTCGGTCTCACCGACGAACTTGTTGAGCAGCTCGGGGCCCTTGATGTTGAGGAAGTACGACTTCGCCTCGCGCGCATCGTCACCGCGCAGGTCGGCCATCTTCTTGGCCAGCGAGTTGGCGACCGCCTTGGCGATGAGGGTCTTACCGCAACCGGGCGGGCCGTAGAGCAGCACACCTTTGGGCGGGCGCAGCGCGTACTCCCGGTAGAGCTCCTTGTGCAGGAACGGCAGTTCGACGGCGTCGCGGATCTGCTCGATCTGCCGGGTCAGGCCACCGATGTCCTCGTAGCTGACGTCGGGAACCTCTTCCAGCACCAGGTCTTCGACCTCGGCCTTCGGGATGCGCTCGAAGGCGTACCCGGCCTTGGTGTCGACCAGCAGCGAGTCGCCGGGCCGCAGCTTGCGCGGCCGGCTGTCGTCGTTGAGGGCGTCGGGGTGCCCTTCGGGCAGATCCTCGGCGACCAACGGCTCGGCCAGCCACACGATGCGCTCCTCGTCGGCGTGGCCGACCACCAAAGCACGATGACCGTCGCCGAGCACCTCGCGCAGCGTCGAGATCTCACCGACCGACTCATAGGTGCCGGCCTCCACGACCGTCAGCGCCTCGTTGAGGCGCACGGTCTGCCCCTTCTTCAGCAGCGACGTGTCGATGTTCGGCGAGCACGTGAGGCGCATCTTGCGCCCGGACGTGAACACGTCGACGGTCTCGTCGTCGTGCGCACCGAGCAGAACGCCGTAACCGCTGGGCGGCTGACCGAGTCGGTCGACTTCCTCGCGCAGCGCCAACAGTTGTTGGCGGGCCTCTTTAAGAGTTTCCATTAATTTCGAATTGCGCGCGGCGAGCGAGTCGATACGCGCTTCGAGTTGATGGACATCGCGGGCCGAGCGAGTGGGGTTCTGGTGTGCAACCGCATTATCGAGTTGCTCACGCAGAACCGCGGCCTCGCGCCGCAGTTGTTCGAGTTCTGCAGCATCTTCGCTGGACAGGGGGATATCGCGTGATGTTTTGAATGCTTCAGAACGCTCTGAGTCACCCATGTTGCGCTCCTTTCCCGCACCAAGGATGGCGTGGCGGATACTTCAACGCTACCGGCCGGCAGCGTTTGATGTGTGTAGTCAAATGCGGTTGAAAAGTTACAAGTTGGGTCACGCTGGTAATCTCGGCTTCTACTCGGGCCGAGCGAAAGGACTTCTGTGACCGCGAAATCCCTAGCCACAGGCCTTCCGGGGGCCGCAGCGACGGGTGCGGCCGACCCGGGTGTGACTTCCGTTGCATTCCCCTGCCTATACCCGTTTTTTCGCCACTGAGCCCTGCCGCTGGATGTCCGGAAACCTCTGCGTAACACTGGGCACCGCCATCACCGTGGCGGCGGTAGGACTCACCGGTTGTTCGCAACAAGCGGCGCGGCGAATGGATTCCGCCGAACCGCCGCCGCCACCGGCGACGTCGAGCGTAGTGACCCCGCCGAGCGCTCCCCTGCCCCCTCCCGAGGCACTCAACGATGTGCTGTTCCGCCTCGCCGACCCGGCGGTGCCCGGCACCGAGAAACTCAACCTGGTCGAAGGCTCGACGCCGGAGACCGCGCAAGCCCTGGACAACTTCACCACCGCCGCACGCGACGGCGGCTACCTGCCGATGGCGTTCGCGGCCAACAACATCGCCTGGTCGGGCGCGAACCCGTCGCACGTCACGTCCACCGTCGTCGTCACCACCGCCAACCCCGAGCGGCGCGAGTTCACGTTCCCGATGGAGTTCGTCCCGTTCCAATCCGGGTGGCAGTTGTCGCGCAAGACCGCGGCGATGCTTTTGGGGCTGAGCAACCGCACCTCGAGCCAGCCGATCCACATGCCTTTCAGGACCCCGGCGACGACGTCGGAGCGGAGGTCGGCGCGGGGCTGGGCTC
>NZ_LZKQ01000043.1 GCF_001668675.1 Mycobacterium asiaticum
CTGGTGACTGTTCCGCTACCGCCATTGCCCCGCCGCCGCCCATCCCGCCGGCGCCGCCCTGACCGCCGAAGCCGAACAGCGCGCCGCCGCGACCACCGTCTCCGCCGATACCGCCGGTGCTGCCGGAACTGAGCGCATCCGCGCCGACGCCGCCGGTACCGCCGGTGCCACCGCGCCCTCCGGTGGCGACGCCGCCCACGCCGGTGCCGCTGCCGTTGCCGCCGCGGCCACCGGCACCTCCCGCGGCACCGGTGCCGCCGTCTCCGCCGTTACCGGCATTGCCGCCACCGCCCTGGGCGCCGGCGGTGGCGGTGTTCGCGGTACCGCCATCCCCGCCCGTGCCACCCGGTGCGCCGGGGCCACCCTGACCGCCACGGCCACCCGTACCACCGAACGCGCTACCCGAGGCGGGTACTCCGGGAGAGGACGGGTCGGCATGGCCGCCCGCGCCGCCGTTGCCTCCGGGCGCGCCGAAGTTGCCGTTCACACCCTGGTCGCCGGGGCCGCCGTCACCGCCGGTACCGCCGCCTGCGGTCCCCACGTTGCCCGCGTTCATCCCGCGGCCGCCGATCACCCCGTCGCCACCGGCCTGCCCGGGCGCCGCACCGGGTGCACCGGGCTGGCCGGGGCCCCCGTTGAAAACACCCGGGTTCCCATTGGCGCCGGTGGCCGCCGCGGGCGGAACCGGCAATTCGGGTGGCGGGGCGGGTGTCGGATTCACCCCGTTGCCGCCGGCGGCGCCGGCCCCGCCGGTCCCACCGATGCCACCGTTACCGAAAAGACCTGCGCTGCCACCATTTCCGCCGGCGCCACCGATCCCGCCGGTCGCGGCTGCGCCGCCCGTCCCGCCGGCCCCGCCGTTGCCGTACAACCAACCGCCGGCGCCGCCCGCGCCGCCGGCGGTGGCAATCCCACCCGTTGGGGCTCCACCCGCTCCGCCGATTCCGCCGTGCCCGATCAGCCCGGCCGCTCCGCCGGCGCCGCCGGCTTGGCCGGGCCCGCCGTTCCCGCCGTTCCCGCCGTTGCCCCATAACAGCCCGCCCGGGCCGCCGGCCTCACCGGGGCCGCCGTTGGCACCGTCGCCGATCAGCGGCCGTCCCAGCAGTGTCTGTGCCGGTGCATTGACCGCATTCAGCAGTTGACTTTGCACCGTGGCAAGGTTCGCGCTCTCGGCGCTCGCATAAGACGCGGCACTGCCGGTCAGCGAGCGCACGAACCCGTCGTGGAAGGCCGCCGCTTGCGCGCTCAGCGATTGGTAGCTCTGGCCGTGCACACTGAACAGCGCCGCGACCTGGGCCGAGATTTCGTCGGCGCCGGCCGCGAGGACTGCGGTGGTTCGGGCCGCCGCCGCGGTGTTGGCGGCGCCGATCGTGGACGCGAGGCCCGTCAAATCCCCGGCCGCGGTCGTCAGCATCTCCGGAGTGGCAACAACGAACATTTCACGCCCTACTGGTCATCCCGACAATTCGCAGAAGAATCCCGTGCGGGGAAAGAGTCAGTCAAGCGGCAGACCGATATTCAAAGCACTGGCCAAAAATTTCGACAAATAGTGCGATCGTCGGGCGCAATTGCGCCGATGTAAAGCCGCTCGACGTCGGTGAGTCGTCAGTTCAGGCGGTGCTGGTCAAGCGTGCCTCGTCGACTGCGCGCTGCCACTCGATATGGCGGTGCTGCAAGCCCGGCTCATTGCGACCGAGCAGAAGGTGTTCGCGCGCACCGGATTCCAGGTTAGCCTGCAACTTCTCCACCAGTCGGTAGTCCTCGTCGCGGACGGTGGCGTGCGCGTACTCGAAGACGGCTTGCGCACCCGCGGCCACCGACTCGTCCGACATGTCCAGCGGCGTCGAATTCTGATGGACGGTAATCGATCGCCCCGGCCGATCGCCCGGATAAACCCGGAATAGCTCGCCGTTGGCCATGGTCACCGAAATGACGATATTGGGGAACAGCGCATAAATGACGACAAAGTTGTTGAACGGAATCCACTGGTCTTCGGGAACATTGTCCAGATCGAGGATGCTGTTGAGCGGAAAGATCAGCCGGTGATGCGGCCCGTACGCGTCGAACACCGTGCAGTTGCTGCGCGCGATGGTCGCAAAAGTTTTCTCGTGCACGGTGGCGAAGTGGTAGTTCTCGGCGAAGGTGTCGATCGCCAACTTCCAGTTGATCGGGGAGTCGAGCACCTTCTCGCCCAGTGGCGACCAGCGTCCGATGCCCCACGAGTCGAGTTCGTCGGCCAGCGGTCCCAGATGCGCCGCGACGTCCAGCGTTGCCCCGGGTTTCAGTGCGACCCAAAGGAATCCGGCGAACTCGGCGGCCGGCAGCTCGGTCAAGCCGTCAGTCTTCAGCGTCGTCTCGGGAAATCCTTCGCGGCCGGGCACCGCAACCAGCCGGCCCGCATTGTCATAAGTCCAGGCGTGGTAGGGGCAGGTGAACCGCTTGGCGACGCCGCAGCCCGAGGCCACTTGCGATTGGCGATGCAGGCAAACGTTGTCGAAGGCCTTGATGGACCCGTCGGCCGTCCTGGTCAACAGGATGGACCGGCCCATCACCGTCTTGGTGCAATACGCGCCGGGCCGCGGCAACTCCGACACGTAGCCGACCAGTTGCGGGCTCGCCAGCACCATGGCCCTGTCCCGCTCATGGCGGTCGACGGAGGTGTATTCGCGGGCATCGACCCGGTGCGGTGCCGGCGCAAGGTCGGTTGTCTTGTCGCGGGCCAACTTCAGCGCGCGCCGCGTGAGGTCGATGAGTTGGTCGTGATCCATCGGAACTCCCGTCGGGAGTGGTTGCCGGTAACTTTATTAACTTTATAGTGACAGCGTTTCGGGCGCCGCCTCGACCCTGACCGGGGGCGTAACCGTTGCCAATGTGATGCATTGGCGATGGGTGTGGCCAATGTGACCAATGATGAACTTGTCGTACCCTGTGGCGCATGTCCGTTTCCCGACGCGACGTGCTCAAATTCGCCGTGGCAGCTCCGGGCCTGATAGGCCTGGGCGTCGCGGCCGCGTCACTGAATGCCGCCCCGGCGTCGGCGGCGCTGGGCACTCTGCTGGACTACGCGGCCGGCGTCATCCCGGCCAGCCAGATCAAGGCGGCGGGCGCGGTCGGCGCGATCCGTTACGTCTCTGACCGACGGCCCGGCGGCGCCTGGATGCTGGGCAAGCCGATCCAGCTCGCCGAGGCGCAGGACCTGCACGCGAGCGGTCTCAAGATCGTGTCGTGCTACCAGTTCGGCAAGGGCAGCACATCAGACTGGTTGGGTGGGGCCGCCGCGGGCGTGCAGCATGCCAAGCGCGGTGCCGAGTTGCACGCCGCCGCCGGTGGTCCGGCCAGTGCCCCGATCTATGCCTCGATCGACGACAATCCGTCATTGGAGCAGTACAAGAACCAGATCGTGCCTTACCTGCGGTCGTGGGAGTCGGTGATCGGGCGTCAACGAACCGGTGTGTACGCGAACTCCAAGACCATCGAGTGGGCGGCGAACGACGGCCTCGGGGCTTATTTCTGGCAACACAACTGGGGCTCGCCGAAGGGGTACACCCACCCGGCCGCGCACCTGCATCAGGTCGAGATCGACAAGCGCACCGTCGGCGGCGTCGGGGTGGATATCAACGAGATCCTCAAGCCGCAGTTCGGGCAGTGGGCCTGACCGTCGGTTTCTAAGACTCCGGTATATAGATTCCAGCAAACACTCGTTCGCTCAAATTCCACCGTCGGCTACACCGGTGAATTTGTTGGGCTCCGGCCGGCTTGACAACATGTGCCCGCCGCGCCCGAGAATTTTGAGATAACGATTTGGTAACAATACTGCTTTGAACAGCGAAGTTATAGCTACTCGACCGTAACCACCTGCATGCAGCACGTTTGTCGGCGGGGCCCGCGCCGGCGGTTTGAACCGGTGTTACCCACAACACGGTTACCCGCGCGTAGAACTCGCCAGTAACCAAGCGACGCCAAGAATCCGTATAGATCCTTATGACACTCTTATTGGGACTTGGTGCATGCATGGCGCCGCTCGACGACGTGCCGGCCGCCCGTTCAACGCACCGGTCAGACGACCATCGGCCGTGATTCGACGCGGAATCGCCCGAAGTCAACAGGCCCGCGCGGGGGAAGGGGTCCACAACCGCTGAACGGGCCGCGACGCAGAAGACGCATATAGGGAGAGAACGAAGTGACGATCCACGAGCACGACCGGGTGTCCGCAGACCATGATGACAGTGGCTCGTCCAACGCTCGTGCCCTGGTGGATCGCCTGACGGCAGGCGAACCGTATGCCGTCGCCTTCGGCGGCCAAGGCGGCGCCTGGCTGGAGACCCTCGAAGAGCTGGTATCTGGGGCGGGGATCGAATCGGAGCTGGCGACTCTCGTCGGTGAGGTCGAGCTGCTGCTGGAGCCGGTCGCCAATGAACTCGTCGTGGTTCGTCCGATTGGTTTCGAACCGCTCCAATGGGTACGTGCGCTGGCGGCCGAGGACACCGTTCCCTCCGACAAGCACCTGACGTCGTCGGCCGTCTCGATACCGGGCGTGCTGCTCACCCAACTGGCGGCCATCCGTGCGCTGGCCCGACAGGGCATGGACCTCATCGAGACGCCGCCGGTGGCCCTGGCGGGACACTCGGCTGGCGTGCTGGCCGTGGAGGCGCTGCAGGCGTCCGGAACGCGCGACGTCGAGCTGCTGGCAATGGCCCAACTCATCGGAGCCGCCGGCACGCTGGTGGCCCGTCGGCGCGGTATCTCGGTGCTCGGTGACCGTCCGCCGATGGTGTCGGTGACCAACGCCGACCCGGAGCGCATCGGCCAACTCCTCGACGAGTTCGCCCAGGATGTGCGGACGGTGCTGCCGCCGGTGCTGTCCATCCGCAACGGCCGCCGATCGGTGGTCATCACCGGGACGCCCGAGCAGTTGTCCCGCTTCGAGCTTTACTGCAACCAGATTTCGGAGAAGGAAGAGGCCGACCGCAAGAACAAGGTCCGCGGCGGCGACGTCTTCGCGCCCATGTTCGATCCGGTGAAGGTCGAGGTCGGCTTCCACACCCCGCGACTGGCCGATGGCATCGACATCGTCGGCAGCTGGGCGGAGAAGGTGGGCCTCGATGTCGCGCTGGCGCGCGAGCTGGCCAACGCGATCCTGGTCGAGAAGGTCGATTGGGTCAACGAGATCACCCGGGTGAACGACGCGGGTGCCCGGTGGATTCTCGACCTCGGTCCCGGTGACATCCTGACCCGCCTCACCGCCCCGGTCATCCGCGGCCTGGGGATTGGCATCGTGCCCGCGGCCACCCGTGGCGGTCAGCGCAACCTGTTCACCGTCGGAGCCACCCCGGAGGTGGCCCGCGCCTGGTCGAGCTACGCCCCGACGGTGGTCTGCCTTCCCGACGGCAGGGTCAAGCTGTCGACCAAATTCACCCGGCTCACCGGCCGGTCGCCGATCCTGCTGGCCGGCATGACGCCGACCACGGTGGACGCGAAGATCGTCGCCGCGGCCGCCAACGCGGGGCACTGGGCCGAGCTGGCCGGCGGCGGTCAGGTCACCGAGGAGATCTTCGCCAACCGCATCGAGGAACTGTCCGGACTGCTCGAACCCGGTCGCACCTACCAGTTCAACGCGCTGTTCCTCGACCCCTACCTGTGGAAGCTGCAACTGGGCGGCAAGCGGCTGGTGCAGAAGGCCCGCCAGTCCGGCGCGGCAATCGACGGCGTCGTCGTCAGTGCCGGCATTCCGGACCTGGAGGAAGCCGTCGAGCTGATCGAAGAACTCAACGACATCGGCATCAGCCACGTCGTGTTCAAGCCCGGGACCATCGAGCAGATCCGATCGGTGATCCGCATCGCCACCGAGGTGCCCACCAAGCCGGTGATCATGCACGTCGAAGGCGGCCGGGCCGGCGGACACCACTCGTGGGAAGACCTCGACGACCTGTTGCTGGCGACCTACTCCGAGCTGCGCTCGCGCTCTAACATCACCGTCTGCGTCGGTGGCGGCATCGGTACCCCGGAACGGGCCGCCGAGTACCTGTCCGGTCGCTGGGCACAGGACTACGGTTTCCCGCTGATGCCGATCGACGGCATTCTGGTCGGCACCGCGGCGATGGCCACGCTGGAGGCGACCACCTCACCGTCGGTCAAGCGGATGCTGGTCGAAACCCAGGGCACCGATCAGTGGATCAGTGCCGGAAAAGCCCAGGGCGGCATGGCTTCCAGCCGCAGCCAACTCGGCGCCGACATCCACGAGATCGACAACAGCGCCTCGCGGTGCGGTCAGTTGCTTGACGAGGTCGCCGGTGACGCGGATGCCGTCGCCGCGCGACGCGACGAGATCATCGCCGCGATGGCCAAGACCGCCAAGCCGTACTTCGGTGACGTCGCGGAGATGACTTACCTGCAATGGCTGCGTCGCTACGTCGAGCTGGCCATCGGCGACGGCGATTCCACCGCTGACACCGCGGCCCCGGGCAGCCCGTGGCTGGCCGACACCTGGCGTGACCGGTTCGAGGAGATGCTCAAGCGCGCCGAAGCGCGTTTGCACCCACAAGATTTCGGCCCCATCGAAACCCTCTTCGCCGACGCCGCACAGCTGGAGAATCCCGAACAGGCCATCGCCGCTCTGCTGCAGCGCTACCCGGACGCCGAAACCGTTCAGCTGCATCCCGCGGATGTGCCGTTCTTCGTCACCCTGTGCAAGACGCTGGGCAAGCCGGTCAATTTCGTGCCGGTGATCGACAAGGACGTCCGCCGCTGGTGGCGCAGCGACTCGCTGTGGCAGGCGCACGACGCCCGCTACGACGCCGACCAGGTGTGCATCATCCCCGGCCCGGCCGCGGTAGCCGGTATCACTCGGCTCGACGAACCCGTCGGTGAACTGCTGGACCGCTTCGAGCAGGCCGCCATCGAGGAGGTGCTCGCCGCCGGCGTCAAGCCCGAGGACGTCACCTCGCGCCGGTTGGGGCGCCCGGACGTCCGGGGCCCGCTGGCCGTCGTGCTCGACGCGCCCGACGTATTGTGGGCGGGGCGTACCACCACCAACCCGGTGCACCGGATCGCCGCGCCGGGTGACTGGCAGGTTCACGAAAACCGAACCGCCACACACACTTCCACCGGCTCCCGGCTCCAGGTCAACCCGGACGGGTCCAGCGTCGTGCTCAGCGTGCCCATCTCGGGCACCTGGATCGACATCGTGTTGCGGTTGCCCGCCAACACCGTCGACGGCGGCATTCCGGTGGTGTCCACCGAGGACGCCACCGCCGCGATGCGTTCGGTGCTGGCGATCGCCGCCGGCGCCGACGGGCCCGAGTCACTGCCCGAAGTCCGCGACGGCGCCGCCACGGTGACGGTCGACTGGGACCCCGAACGGGTCGCCGACCACACCGGGGTCACGGCCACGTTCGGTGAGCCCCTGGCGCCCAGCCTCACCACCGTGCCCGACGCGCTGGTGGGTCTGTGCTGGCCCGCCGTGTTCGCCGCGATCGGCGCCGCGACGACCGAGGTCGGCGTGCCCGTGGTGGAGGGACTGCTCAGCCTGGTGCATCTGGACCACGCGGTCCAGCTGGCCGACCGACTGCCCGCCGTCCCCGCCCAATTGACAATCACCGCAACGGCTTCGGCGGCCACCGACACCGACATGGGCCGGGTGGTGCCGGTACTGGTCACGGTCACCGGAGGCGACGGTGCGACCATCGCGACGATGGAGGAGCGGTTTGCGATCCTGGGCCGCACCGGCCCGGCCGAACTCTCCGACCCGGCCCGGGCCGGGGGAGCGGTCTCGGAAAATGCCACCGACACCCCGCGGCGCCGCCGCCGCGACGTCACGATCGGTGCGCCGGTCGACATGCGCCCGTTCGCCGTCGTGTCGGGCGACCACAACCCGATCCACACCGACAAGGCCGCGGCGCTGCTCGCCGGCCTGGAATCGCCCATCGTGCACGGCATGTGGCTGTCGGCCGCCGCGCAGCACGCCGTGACCGCGACCGACGGCCAGGCCCGGCCGCCGGCCCGGCTGGTCGGCTGGACCGCGAGGTTCCTGGGCATGGTGCGTCCCGGCGACGAGGTGGACTTCCGTGTGGAGCGGGTCGGAATAGACCAGGGCGCAGAGGTTTTGGAGGTCAGCGCCCGGATCGGTTCGGACCTGGTCATGTCGGCGAGCGCCCGGTTGGCCGCCCCGAAGACCGTCTACGCCTTCCCCGGGCAGGGCATCCAGCACAAGGGCATGGGCATGGACGTGCGGGCCCGCTCCAAGGCCGCCCGCAAGGTCTGGGACGAGGCGGACCGATTCACCCGCGACACGCTGGGCTTCTCGGTGCTGCACGTGGTCCGCGACAACCCCACCAGCATCATCGCCAGCGGTGTGCACTACCACCATCCCGACGGCGTGCTGTTCCTGACGCAGTTCACCCAGGTGGCGATGGCCACGGTGGCGGCCGCGCAGGTCGCCGAGATGCGCGAGCAGGGCGCGTTCGTCGAAGGCGCGATCACCTGTGGCCACTCGGTTGGCGAATACACCGCGCTGGCTTGTGTCAGCGGTGTTTTCGAACTCGACGCGCTGCTGGAGGCCGTGTTCCACCGCGGTTCAAAGATGCACGACATCGTGCCGCGCGACGAGCTGGGGCGCTCCAACTACCGGCTGGCCGCGATCCGGCCCTCCCAGATCGATCTGCCGGACGACGAGGTCACCGAATTCGTCGCGGGGATTGCGGCGAGTACCGGTGAGTTCCTGGAGATCGTCAACTTCAACCTGCGCGGCTCGCAGTACGCGATCGCCGGAACCGTGCGCGGCCTCGAAGCGCTGGAGGCCGAGGTCGAGCGGCGCCGCGAAATCACCGGCGGCAAGCGGTCTTTCATCCTGGTACCTGGCATCGACGTGCCGTTCCATTCCCGGGTGCTCCGGGTCGGGGTGGCCGAGTTCCGCCGCTCGCTGGAACGGTTGATGCCGCGCGACAAAGACCCCGACGTGATCCTCGGGCGCTACATCCCCAACCTGGTTCCGCGGCCGTTCACCCTCGACCGCGACTTCATCCAGGAGATCCGCGACTTGGTGCCCGCCGAGCCGCTCGACGAGATCCTCGCCGACTACGACACCTGGCGCAACGAGCGGCCGCGTGACCTGGCCCGCAAGGTGCTGATCGAGTTGTTGGCCTGGCAGTTCGCCAGCCCGGTCCGCTGGATCGAGACGCAGGATCTGCTGTTCACCGAGGAAGCCGCGGGCGGCCTGGGTGTGGAGCGGTTCGTCGAGATCGGTGTCAAGACCTCGCCGACCGTCGCCGGGCTGGCCACCAACACCCTCAAACTGCCCGAATACGCCCACAGCACAATCGAAGTACTCAACGCCGAGCGCGACGCCGCGGTGCTGTTCGCCACCGACACCGACCCGGAGCCCGAGGACGAGCCCGCGGAGGTGGCTGGGGATTCCGACGCGGCCCCCGAGGTCGCGGCGACGCCCGAGGCTACGCCGGCGCCGGCGCCCGCCGCGCCCTCCGGGGGCCCGCGCCCCGAGGACATCGGCTTCGACGCGGCAGATGCCACCCTGGCCCTGATCGCGATCTCGGCCAAGATGCGCATCGACCAGATCGAGGAGCTGGACTCCATCGAGTCGATCACCGACGGTGCGTCGTCGCGGCGCAACCAGTTGCTCGTCGACCTTGGTTCCGAATTGAACCTCGGCGCCATCGACGGTGCCGCCGAGGCCGACCTGGCTGGGCTGCGTGCGCAGGTGACCAAGCTCGCCCGCACCTACAAGCCTTTTGGCCCAGTGCTTTCCGATGCGATCAACGACCAGCTGCGCACGGTCCTCGGGCCGTCGGGTAAGCGCCCCGGCGCGATCGCCGAGCGGGTCACCAAGACCTGGGAGCTGGGCGAGGGTTGGGCCAAGCACGTCACCGTCGAGGTCGCGCTGGGCACCCGCGAGGGCACCAGCGTGCGCGGCGGAGCCATGGGCCACCTGCACGAGGGCGCCCTGGCCGACGCCGCAACGGTGGACAAGGTCATCGACGCCGCGGTGACCGCGGTGGCCGCCCGCCGCGGTATCGCCGTGTCGCTGCCGTCGGCCGGCGGTGGCGGCGGCGCCACGGTGGACGCAGCCGCGCTGAGCGAATTCACCGACCAGATCACCGGACGCGACGGCGTGCTGGCTTCGGCGGCCCGGCTGGTGCTGGGCCAGCTCGGACTGGACGAGCCCGCGTCCGCTGTGTCGCCCGGAGCCACCGACGCCGAGCTGATCGACCTCGTCACGGCCGAATTGGGTTCAGACTGGCCACGTTTGGTGGCGCCGACGTTCGACGCCAAGAAGGCCGTCGTTTTCGACGACCGGTGGGCCAGTGCCCGCGAGGACCTGGTCAAGCTGTGGCTGACCGACGAGGGTGACATCGACGCCGACTGGGTGCGGTTGTCGGAGCGCTTCGAGGGCGCCGGCCACGTGGTCGCCAACCAGGCGACCTGGTGGCAGGGCAAGTCGCTGGCCGTGGGCCGGCAGATCCACGCCTCGCTGTACGGCCGGATCGCCGCCGGTGCCGAGAACCCCAACCCCGGCCCGTATCACAACGAAATCGCGGTGGTGACAGGCGCTTCCAAGGGGTCGATCGCGGCGTCGGTGGCCGCCAAACTGCTCGACGGCGGCGCCACCGTCATCGCCACCACCTCGAAGCTGGACGAAGAGCGACTTGCCTTCTACCGCAACCTGTATCGCGACCACGCCCGGTTCGGCGCGGCGCTGTGGGTGGTCGCGGCCAACATGGCGTCCTACTCCGACATCGACGGACTGGTCGAGTGGATCGGCACCGAGCAGATCGAAAGCCTTGGGCCGCAGTCGATTCACATCAAGGACGCACAGACCCCGACGCTGCTGTTCCCGTTTGCGGCACCGCGGGTGGTGGGTGACCTGTCCGAGGTGGGCGCGCGCGCCGAGATGGAGATGAAGGTTCTGCTGTGGGCCGTGCAGCGGCTGATCAGCGGGCTGTCCAAGATCGGCGCCGAGCGCGACATCGCGTCCCGGCTGCACGTGGTGCTGCCCGGATCGCCCAACCGCGGCATGTTCGGTGGGGACGGGGCTTACGGCGAGGCGAAGTCGGCGCTGGACGCCGTGGTCAGCCGTTGGCACGCCGAATCCTCGTGGGCGGAACGGGTCAGCCTGGCGCACGCGCTGATCGGTTGGACCCGCGGCACCGGGCTGATGGGCCACAACGACGCCATCGTCACGGCCGTCGAAGAGGCCGGCGTCACCACCTACTCGACCGACGAGATGGCGTCGATGTTGCTCGACCTGTGCGACGTGGAATCCAAAGTCGCCGCGGCCAGTTCGCCGATCAAGGCGGACCTCACCGGCGGTCTGGCCGAGGCGCAGCTCGACATGGCCGAACTGGCGGCCAAGGCCCGCGAGGAGATGTCGGCCGACGCCGGCAGCGCGGACGACGAGGCGACCGAGGGCACCATCGCCGCGCTGCCGTCGCCGCCGCGCGGCTACACCCCGGCACCGCCGCCGGAATGGGACGACCTCGACGTCGACCCGGCCGACCTGGTGGTGATCGTCGGCGGCGCCGAGATCGGCCCCTACGGCTCGTCACGGACCCGCTTCGAGATGGAGGTCGAGAACGAGCTCTCGGCCGCCGGTGTGCTCGAGCTGGCCTGGACCACCGGCCTGATCCGCTGGGAGGACGACCCGCAACCGGGTTGGTACGACACGTCTTCCGGTGACCTCGTCGACGAGGCAGAACTGGTGGAGCGCTACCACGACGCGGTCCTGGAACGCACCGGCATCCGCGAGTTCGTCGACGACGGCGCGATCGACCCCGACCACGCGTCCCCACTGCTGGTTTCGGTCTTCTTGGACAAGGACTTCAGCTTCGTGGTGTCCTCGGAGGCCGACGCGCGCGCATTCGTCGAATTCGACCCGGAGCACACCGTCGTGCGGCCGGTGCCGGACTCGACCGACTGGCAGGTGACCCGCAAGGCCGGCACCGAAATCCGGGTTCCGCGCAAGACCAAGCTGTCCCGCGTGGTGGGCGCACAGATCCCGACCGGGTTCGACCCGACGGTGTGGGGCATCAGTCCCGACATGGCGACCTCGATCGACCGGGTCGCGCTGTGGAACATCGTCGCGACCGTCGACGCGTTCCTGTCCGCGGGATTCAGCCCGGCCGAGGTGATGCGTTACGTACACCCGAGCCTGGTGGCCAGCACGCAGGGCACCGGGATGGGCGGCATGACCTCGATGCAGACCATGTACCACGGCAACCTGCTGGGCCGGAACAAGCCGAACGACATCCTGCAGGAAGTGCTGCCGAATGTCGTTGCCGCACATGTGATTCAGTCCTATGTCGGCAGCTACGGCTCGATGATTCACCCGGTGGCGGCATGCGCGACCGCCGCGGTCTCGGTCGAGGAGGGCGTCGACAAGATCCGGCTCGGCAAGGCCGAGCTGGTAGTGGCCGGCGGGCTGGACGACCTGACGCTGGAGGCCATCATCGGCTTCGGCGACATGGCTGCCACCGCCGACACCGGCATGATGCGCGGCCGCGGCATCCACGACTCGAAGTTCTCCCGCCCCAACGACCGGCGGCGACTGGGCTTCGTGGAGGCCCAGGGCGGCGGCACGATCCTGTTGGCCCGCGGCGATCTCGCCCTGCGGATGGGTCTGCCGGTGCTGGCCGTGGTGGCCTACGCCCAGTCCTTCGGTGACGGCGTACACACCTCGATCCCGGCGCCGGGCCTCGGCGCGCTGGGCGCGGGTCGCGGCGGCAAGGACTCCGCGCTGGCGCGCGCGCTGGCCAAGCTGGGTGTCAGTGCCGACGACGTGGCCGTGGTTTCCAAGCACGACACGTCGACGCTGGCCAATGACCCGAACGAGACGGAGCTGCACGAGCGGCTCGCCGACTCGATGGGCCGCTCGGTGGGCGCCCCGCTGTTCGTGGTGTCGCAGAAGAGCCTGACCGGTCACGCCAAGGGCGGCGCGGCGGTCTTCCAGATGATGGGGTTGTGCCAGATGCTGCGCGACGGGGTGATCCCGCCCAATCGCAGCCTGGACTGTGTCGACGATGAGCTGGCCGGGGCCGCGCACTTCGTCTGGGTGCGTGACACGTTGCGCCTGGGCAGGAAATTCCCGCTCAAGGCCGGCATGCTGACCAGCCTCGGGTTCGGCCACGTGTCGGGTCTGGTCGCGCTGGTGCACCCGCAGGCCTTCATCGCCTCGCTCGAGCCCGGGCAGCGCGCCGACTACCAACGACGTGCCGACGCTCGGCTGCTGGCCGGGCAGCGTCGCCTGGCCTCGGCTATTGCCGGAGGCGAGCCGATGTACCAGCGGCCGCCGGACCGTCGCTTCGACCACGACCTCCCGGAGAAGCCGCAGGAGGCCTCGATGCTGCTGGATCCGGCTGCCCGGCTGGGTGACGGCTCGATCTACGGTGCGAGCCAGGTTTCCGAATGATTCGGGCCATCCGTTAACCTGGCCAGCCATGGGCATCGTCGGGATCGGGATTGACCTTGTCTCCATTCCCCATTTCGCCGAGCAGGTAGACCAACCCGGGACGGTATTTGCCGAGACGTTCACCCCGGGCGAGCGCCGCGACGCGTCCGACAAGAGTTCCTCGGCGGCGCGTCACCTGGCGGCCCGCTGGGCGGCGAAGGAAGCGGTGATCAAGGCGTGGTCGGGTTCCCGGTTCGCGCAGCGGCCGGTGCTGCCGGAAGACATTCACCGCGACATCGAAGTGGTCACCGACATGTGGGGCAGGCCGCGGGTGCGGCTGAGTGGTGAGATCGCCAAGCATTTGGCCGATGTGACCATCCACGTCTCGCTGACCCACGAGGCCGATACGGCGGCGGCGGTGGCGATTCTGGAAACCAGCTAGGTCCCGCGAGCAGACGCAAAAGCCCCCGCACCCCCCCCCGGGGGGGGGCGTTTTGGGTATCCCCCGCCCGGAGGGGCGCCGCCCCGAGGGACCCGCCT
>NZ_LZKQ01000044.1 GCF_001668675.1 Mycobacterium asiaticum
CGACGAATCCGGCTCCCGTGCGGTCTCGGTCTACTCGCGGGCCGACTCCGGCTCCACCTGGCTGTTGCACGCCGAAGGCTCGTTGAGTCCGGCGGCCGCGCAGCCCGGTTCGGATCTGTCCGCGTGGCCTCCGGTGGGCGCGCAGCCGGTCGACGTCACCGGAATCTACGAGCGGTTGGCCGAGCACGGGTACGGCTACGGGCCGGCGTTCCAGGGCCTGAACGCGATGTGGCGCCGCGGCGACGACCTGTTCGCCGAGGTCGCCCTGCCCGCCGCACCAGGCTTGTCGCCCACCGGCTTCGGCGTGCACCCGGCGGTGCTGGACGCCGCGCTGCACGCCATCATCGCCGGCCAAGAAGCCGGCCCAGCAGCTGGTCCGAATAATGCCGGCGGTGTGCTGGTTCCCTTTGCCTGGCAGGGTGTTTCGCTGCACGCGGCGGGCGCCTCGGCGGTGCGCGCCCGGATCACGCGCACCGGCCCGTCGTCGGTATCGGTGGAATTGACCGACGCGCTCGGGCTGCCGGTGTTGTCCGTGGCGTCAATGGTGGCCCGCCCGGTGACCGAACAGCAGCTCAAGGCCGCGCTCTCGGGTTCGGCCGGTGACCGGTTGTTCGACGTGATCTGGTCGCCGGCACCGGCGGCATCGGCCGGCGGCACGCCGCCGTATCAGCTCTATGAGTCCGAACCGGTTCCCGGGGACACCCTGGCCGGCGTGCACACGGCGACCCACCGGGCGTTGCACATCGTCCAATCCTGGCTGAGCGAACATGATTCAGGTGTGCTGTTGGTCGCCACGCGCGGCGCGATGGCCGGCCCGGGTGAGAGCGTTACCGACCTGGCCGGTGCCGCGGTATGGGGTTTGGTGCGTTCGGCACAGACCGAGCATCCCGGCCGGATCGTGCTGGTGGACACTGACGTGTCGATTGGCGACGACGAGGCTGCGGCGGTGCTGGCGGTCGGCGAGCCACAGGTGTTGTTGCGCCACGGCGTGACGCACATCGCCCGGGTGCACGGCAGCCGCGCGGTGCGCAGTCTGCTGGTCCCGCCCGGCGACGGGCCGTGGCGATTGGGCATGAGCACCGCCGGCACGTTCGAGAACCTGCGCATGGAGCCGATTCCCGGCGCGGCCGATGAGTTGGCGCCACGCAACGTCCGCGTCGCGACCAGCGCCATGGCCGCCAACTTCCGCGACGTCATGATCGCCCTCGGCCTCTACCCCGACGAGAGCGCCGCCATGGGTGTCGAGGCCGCCGGAACGGTCATCGAAACAGGTCCCGCGGCAAGCTGTTTCGCGGCCGGCGACCGCGTCACCGGGCTGTTCCCGGAAGGCACCGGCGCCGTCGCCGTCACCGACGAGCGGCTGCTGATCAGGATTCCGTCCGACTGGTCCGACGTCGAGGCTGCCACCGCCCCGGTCGTTTTCGCGACCGCCTACTACGCGCTGACGACCCTGGCCGACATCCAGCCCGGCCAGCGGCTGCTGGTGCACGCGGCCACCGGCGGCGTGGGCATGGCCGCGGTGCAGCTGGCCCGGCACCTGGGTGTGGAGGTGTTCGCCACCGCCAGCAAGGGCAAGTGGGACACCCTGCGCCGCCTCGGGTTCGACGACGACCACATCGCCGACTCGCGCAGTGTCGAGTTCGAGGACAAGTTCCGCACGGCGACCGGCGGCCGCGGCGTGGATGTGGTGCTGGACTCGCTGGCCGGCGAATTCGTCGACGCGTCACTGCGTTTGGTCGCGCCGGGCGGGGTGTTCCTGGAGATGGGCAAGACCGACATCCGCGACCCGGAAAAGGTCGCGCAACAACACGCCGGGGTGCTCTACCGCGCCTTCGACCTGTTCGAAGCCGGACCGGACCACATCCAGCGGATGCTCGCCGAACTGACCGCACTGTTCGAGGCCGGGGTGCTGCGGCCGCTGCCGGCCACCACATTTGACGTGCGACGCGCGGCGGCGGCCCTGCGCTACCTCAGCCAGGCCCGCCACGTCGGCAAGGTCGTGATGGCCGTGCCGCCGGCGTTGAGTGCTGGGCCCGTGGGTGAGGCGCGCAGCGGTCTGGGCGGTGGCACCGTCCTGATCACCGGCGGCACCGGCATGGCGGGTTCGGCCCTGGCCCGGCATGTCGTCAGCCGGCACCGCGCGCCGAACGTGGTGCTGGTGAGCCGCCGCGGCCCGGATGCGCCGGGCGCGGCGGAGCTGACCGCGGAGTTGACCGCCGCGGGCGCACAGGTGCAGGTGGTGGCCTGTGACGCCGCGGATCGCGAGGCGATGGCCAAGGTGATCGCCGAGGTCCCCGAACGACATCCGCTGACGGCCGTGATCCACGCCGCCGGCACCCTCGACGATGCGGTGGTCACCTCGCTGACGGCGGAGCGGGTTGATGCGGCGTTGCGGGCCAAGGCCGATGCCGCGTGGAACCTGCACGAGCTCACCCGCGAACTGAATCTGCATGCGTTCGTGCTGTTTTCCTCGATCGCCGGGCTGGCCGGCGCCTCGGGCCAGGCCAACTATGCGGCAGGCAATTCGTTCCTGGACGCGCTGGCGGTGTTCCGGCAGGCCCAGGGTCTGCCGGCCATCTCGCTGGGCTGGGGACTCTGGGATCAGGCCAGCAACATGACCGAAGGACTGGCCGCGGCC
>NZ_LZKQ01000045.1 GCF_001668675.1 Mycobacterium asiaticum
GTGGGGGGATGTTTCCTTGGGTTGGGCAGCGACACCGCCTGTTCGATCCGCATCCCCGCGGCGCTCTGCGGCGTCGTGGGGCTGAAGCCGACCTACGGCCGGGTTTCTCGCACCGGCGTGACACCGTTTGCCTGGTCGCTAGATCATGCGGGTTCGTTGACGCGCACCGTCGAGGACGCCGCATTGGTGATGAACGTGATGGCCGGTCACGACCCGAGCGATCCGGGCTCCGTCGACGTGCCCGTCCCGGACTTCTCGGCGGGCCTGGGTCACGACGTCGCCGGGACGACGGCCGGCATCCCGGTCAACTTCTTCACCGAGCACGTCGATCCGGAGATCAGGATCGCGGTCGAATCGGCATGCACCCGGCTTGCCGAGCTTGGCGTGCGTCTTCGAGAAGTCCACCTGCCCATGGCAGATGAGGTGATGGCGACCGAGTTCGCGATCCTGCAACCCGAGGCGAGCAGCTATCACCGGCAGATGCTGCGCGAGCGCGGGGACCGCTACACCGACGACGTGCGCCAGGCACTGCTGGCCGGCTTCTCCGTCTCGGCGACGGATTACCTAGACGCACAACAGAAGCGGGAACGCTTTCGCCAACAATGGCGGAAGATCTTCGACGATATCGATGTCCTGCTGACACCGACGGTACCGGTCGCCGCAATGGACGCAGCCAAGCCGGTGGTGCGGTGGCCCGACGGGGTTACTGAAGGTCCAGTGGACGCCTATATCCGGTTCTCGGCGCCGGCGAATCTGGCTGGACTACCGGCTCTTTCGGTGCCGTGTGGCTTTACCAGCGCCGGTCTTCCCGTCGGTCTGCAGATCATCGGCCGGGCATTTGACGAGCCGATGGTCTTGCGCATAGGGCACGCGTATCAGTCCGCGCAAGCCTGGGCGACGTTGGCCCTCGCCGCCTGATCTGCTGATGACCGGTTCGGCGAAACGCCCCACATACCGCCACGGCAGTGCGACCATTGTCCGCATCACTTTGGAGGTTGGTGATGAAGGGCGAATGGCTGTATCTGATCGCCGGCGGAGCGATGGTGTTGCTCGGTGCTTGGCGGCTGGTGAAGATCTTCGTCAAGCTCCAGGTCAGCCGCAGCAACCGCGCCTGGCCGAGCGTGCCTGGCGAGGTCACCCATTCTGAGACGGTCGACACCGGAGAGGAGGAGGAGTTCCGGGTCGAATATCGCTACGAGGTGAACGGGGTCCGGCACTACGGCGACGTTCTGCAAGTAGGGCATTCGTCCGCCTCGCGGGCCAAGAACAGGGTTCTGCTGCAACAGTATCCAGCCGGAGCCGATGTGGAGGTTCACTACGATCCGGCCGATCCCTCGACCGCGGTCCTGATCCCGGGCGGCGGACGAAACATGTTGGCGCCCATCGCCGCCATGCTGGTACTCATCGGCGGCGGGATGTGGATCTCCTACGCCGCAGTCGAACGACACCTGGCGGCCGAAGCGGACCGGGCCGAAGCGGAGGCGGAACTGCCGCGCGTGCCGTTCTACGAGCTCAACGCCCCGGGCGGTGTCGCGATCGATGCCGATGGATACGTCTATGTCTGTGACGGACCGGCCACAGCCCCATCCAGCACGCCGGGGTTCCCGATCGGTCCGCCGGGCATCCCTGGATTTCCGACCACGACCCGGGCCATGCCGGGTTTTCCGGGGCCTCCCGCGTTCGATGCACCGGCCGGGCGGTTGTTGCGCTTGGACCCGGGTTTGCTCAGCGCCACCAGCCAATTGCCCCGCGTGCTGGGAAACCCCGACGGCATAGCCCTCAACGGCGCGGGAGATTTCTATATCACCGACCGGGGAATGCTTTGGGTCTACACGATGGAACATCGTGCGGACCAGGGTGATACGAAGTTCACCGGCGCCACGCCCCTTCGCGGTGTGTTGTCGGGCAGCGTCGCGGTCGACGCCGCGGGGAACGCGTACGTCACCGAACCATCCTCCGGACGGGTGTTGAAGATGGCAGCCGAAACCAAAACGGCGACCGAGGTTTTCAAGGCTCCCGACAACGGTTCGGCCGCCGATGTCGCGGTGGACCGGTCCGGCACCGTATTTGTCACCGACGCCCGCGGTAACAGAGTGTTCAAGATCGCGGTCGACGGGACGCCCACCCCGTTGCCTTTCCCGGAGCTGTCCCAACCGCAGGGGGTGGCCGTGGACGGCGCCGGCACCGTGTATGTCGTCGATGGCGGTCACCACCGAGTGATGAAATTAACCGCGAATGCGCCGACCGCGACAGACCTACTACTTGAGGGCCTGGTGGATCCCTACGATGTCGCGGTCGACAACGCGGGCAACGTGTTCGTCACCGACCGAGGTGGCCACCGGATACTGAAATTCCCGCCCGCTCAATAGTCGGGCAGGTCCACGGCCTCTGCGGTGGTGAACCATTTCCGCTCGGCGATCGGCCGAAATGGCCAGCGCTGCATGTACTTCATCACCATCGCCGTCACTCGGATGTCCGACACCGACTTCGGTAGGTATCCGTCGATTCCGTTGGGCAGCTTCTGGCACCGTTCGACATACGGCCGCATCACCTTCTGGTAGCGCTGCAACGCGGCGGGCAGCGATTGTGTGCCGAGTTCACCGGCCAGCACGTACGCCCCGACCAGCGCAAGACTGGTGCCCATGCCACTGAGCGGCGACGCGCAGTAGCCGGCATCACCGACCAGCGCGACCCGCGCGGACGCCCAATCATTCATGTGCACTTGGGTGAACGCGTCGAAGTAGAAGTCCTCGGCGTGTCGTGCCGCGTCGATCAGCGCATCGGTATGCCAGCCGGCGTCGGCGAAGCGGGAGGCAAGCAGATCGCGCTGGGCGTTGAGGTCAGCACGGTCGTAACTGAACGGTTCCGATCGGAAGGCCAGGCCCGCTTTGCATTTCGTGGGGTCGTGCGACGGCCGCATCGACACGTTCAGCCCGGGTGCCTGGTACATCAGGTACCACCCGTCGAGCCCGACGGTGTCGGGTGCGGTGAACCAGGCGTTGTAACCCCCGAGGGGCCGGACGAATTCTTCCTCCGGGCCAAAGGCGAGTCTCCGCACGGCCGAATGGGGTCCGTCCGCCCCGACCACCAGATCCGCTTGAACGGTCGTGCCATCCGACAACATTGCAGTGACGGCATTCTCGGTTTCATCGAGCTCGGTGATCCACGTGTTGAAGCGGTATTCGGTCTCGCCGGCCGTCGCCTGATAGAGCACATCGGCCAGATCGCCGCGCAGGATCTCCAGCGCGCTCACCATCCCATTGCCGTGGAACGCCTCGACCGGCATCTCCGCGCGTCGCCGGCCATCGGACTTCACCCAGGCGATGCCGCGCTGATCCAGGCTGCGGGCGCGCATCTGATCGAGCAATCCCATCCGCTCGACGACCTGCCGACCGGCGCCACGCAGGTCGACGGTCTGACCACCGGGCCGGATGCCGTCGGCGATCTCGACGACGATGGTGCGGAATCCGCTGCGGGTGAGCCAGAACGCCAGTGACGGCCCGGCGATCCCCGCGCCGCTGATCAATACGGTGGGTTTTGTCATGCTTGCAGCCCTAGCGCTCGGTAGGTGTGCCGCACGAACCTCGGTTGTGCCGTCCGAAGTTTGGCCAGCGCCGGGTTGCCGGCGACGGCCTCGGCGGCGTTGACCGTGAGGTCGGGGCAGTACTGGATCAGGTACAGCAGGATCAGGTCGGCGCTCGGGTCGGCCTGCCACCACGTCCCGTAGGCGCCGGGCCAGGTGAACGTCCCGACGCCGCCCGGGCCGAACAACGGCGTGGCCTTGTCCGGGTCAGTGACCACCGACAGATTCAGCCCGAAGCCCCGTCCCACCCAGTACGGGGACCCCAGAAAGTTGTGCCGCTTCTGTTCGTCGGTCAGCCGGTCGGTGCGCATCAGGCGCACCGACTCCGCCGAAAGCACCCGGACGCCGTCGATGACCCCGTCGGCCAGCAGCATCCGCGCGAACCTCAGGTAATCGTCGGCGGTCGACCACAGCCCCCCGCCGGCATTGCAGAACTCCGGCGGCTTGACTTGCGGCGGCCCCATCACGTCGTGCCGCAACTTGTCATGCTCGTCGTGCCGGTACATCGTCGCCGCGCGACCACGCGCCTGGGGCGTGACGAAGAAACCGGTGTCGGGCATGCCCGCTGGGCCCAGGATGTGCTCGTCGAAGATCTCGTAAAGCGGCTTGTCCTCGATTCGCGAGAGAATCACACCGAGCAGGTCGATGGAGTGGCTGTACGTCACGCGTTCGCCGGGCTGATGCACCAGGGGCAAGGCGGCAAGTTCGGCCACCCAGGCGTCCGACCCCTGGTTGAACGGCAGCCGCAGGTATGCCTGTGAGATGGGCCCGGACACGGAGAAGCCGTACGCCAGGCCGCTGGTATGCGTGAGTAGATCCTCGATCAGGATGGGACGGCGGACCGGATGCGTCCGGTCCAGCGGGCCGTGCGGGTCGTCGAGCACCCGCAGGTCGGCGAGTTCGGGAACCCACCGCACGACGGGGTCGCGCAGGTCCAGTTTTCCTTGGTCGACGAGGCTCATGACCGCGGCCACCGTGACCGGTTTGGTCATCGAAGCGATGCGGAACAAAGTGTCGCGCCGCATCGGCAGTCCCGCCTCGACGTCGCGGTACCCGATCTCGTTGACCTGCAGCAGCTCTCCGCGGTGCCATACCACGGTGACCGCCCCCGCGAGCAGACCCGCCTCGCACACCTCGCGGATGGTCGTCTGATTGCCGTCGAGATTCACCCGCCATAGGTTAGCCGCTGCTCGTCCGAGACAAGCGAAACGGGCGCTCCGCAAAGACTCTGCAGGTGCTCGCAGTACCGTCCCGGGCCGTCGACAGTTACTTTGCCGTATCGGTTTCCAGGTCCCGCGTCGCATGCTAAATTCGCGCTCTCTGGCAAACGCGAACTGGGGAACGGGCTGTGAGGGCGGCGACGTGTGATCGAAGATGTCGTTGCTGGTGAACCCAGGGTGCGGGGATGCAGTCACCGAGACCCGCTACCATGGACTGGAGCCCGATGTTCGGGTTCCGGCCATACCGTACGACGAGGGTAGCGATCCGCTGCTCACTTTCACCGGTCGGACAACTCAGCAAAGGCTGGCCATGAATGGCTTGATCTCACAAGCGCAAATTTCGCATCGACCCTTCTCCCGTCGGCCCTTTAGCCGGGTGCCTGCCGTGCTCCTGTTCGCGACAGCACTTGTCGCGACGGTCATCACGGGATGCGGGGGGAAATCCTCCACTGGTAGCTCTTCGACCTCGGGCGCGGCCGGTTCCTCCGCCGCCTCGGCCACCTCGGGTGCGGCATCCGGAACATCCGGTACCCCGTCACCAGAAGCGCAGCAGCTCGTGAACGACTCCTCCAAGGCGACCACCGGGCTGCACTCCCTGCACGTCAATCTGCAAACCACCAACATCACCACGCTTCCGATGGAGATGGTCAACGCCGACATCACCAACCAGCCCCAGGGCAACGGTCAGGCCGTCGGCGATGCGATGATCCGCTTGCAGCCGAAAACACCCGCGGTCCCGAAGCAGTTCCTGGTCTCCAACAAAACCATGTACACCAAGGACGAGACCGGCAAGTACACGTCGGTTGGTCCGGCCGAGAAGATCTATGACCCGGGTGTCGTCCTGGACAAGGACAAAGGCATCGGTGCGGTGATCGGCAAGGTCAACGGTGCGCAGTCGGCCGGAACGGAAACAATCGACGGTGTGGCCACCCTGAAGGTGACCGGCACCGTCGATCCGGCGATCGTCGACCCACTGGTCCCGCAGATCGGCAGGGACGCCAAAGGTCCGCTGCCGGTGACGCTTTACATCGTCGACGTGAAAGCTCCGAACGCGCCCGGCACGCCGCCGAGCCCGTATCTGGTGCGGATGGTGCTCGACAAGGACCAGGGCCACGTGAACATCACCCTGTCCAATTGGGGAGCGCCGGTCACGATCCCGAATCCGACGGGCTAGCAACGGCGACAGGGCAGTCCGGATGGGAACCGGCGCGTGACGAGGCCGGTTCCCATCCGTCTGACCGCATGGGGAGGCAACCGTGATGAACTCGGTGCTGCCGCAACCAGAATTCTTTGAGGATCCTCCAAGGCCGCGCAAACACTCTTGGGCCAGCTTGCCGGAACCACTGGCCGGCAGTTGATCTCACCCATCAGACACCGGAGGAACACGAATGACCAATGACCTTCCCGAGGTCCAGGAACGCGGGCCCGCGCCACGCCCTGGGCCGCCGCCGGGCGGGCCACCAGTGATGCCGGATGTGTGGGTATACAACGGGCGGGCATATGACCTGAGCGATTGGATCGCCAGCCATCCCGGCGGCGCCTTCTTCATCGGCCGAACCAAGAACCGGGACATCACCGCGATTGTCGCTTCCTACCACCGGGATCCGGCCGTGGTCGAGCGCATTCTGGAGCGGCGGTACTCGCTGGGCCGCGATGCCACACCACGCGACATCCACCCCAAACACAATGCGCCCCCATTCCTTTTCAAGGACGACTTCAACAGTTGGCGTGACACTCCGAAGTATCGCTTCGACGATCACAAGGACCTGATGCACCGGGTCAAGGCGCGGCTCACCGAGCCGGCATTGGCCGCCCGGATCAAGCGGATGGACCGGCTTTTCAACGTCGTCGTCGTGTTGCTGGCGATCGCCTACTTCGGGGTGCAGGGGCTGCGACTGGCGGAACCGCGGTATATGCCGTTGTGGGCCTTCGTGATTGCGATGGTGGTGCTGCGCAGCTCGCTGGTCGGGTATGGGCATTACGCACTACACCGGGCGCAACGAGGCTGGAACAGGTTCTTCGCCAACGCATTCGACCTGAATTACATAGCGCTGTCACTGGTCGTCGCCGACGGACACACCCTGCTGCATCACCCATACACCCAGAGTGACGTCGACATCAAGAAGAACGTCTTCACCATGATGATGCGGCTACCCCGGTTGTATCGGATGCCGGTGCACACTTTGCACAAGTTCGGCCACACCGTCACCGGCATGGCCGTGCGGCTGGCCGATGTGTGGAACATGACGCGCAAGGTGGGCGTGAAGGAGGGGTACGGCAGCTGGCGTAACGCGTTGCCCCACTTCCTCGGGTCTTCGGCGGTCCGTGTGCTCCTGATCGCCGAGCTGGTGGTTTTCCTGGCTGCCGGTGACTTTTGGGCCTGGGCACTGCAATTCGTCGCGACGCTGTGGCTGAGCACCTTCATGGTGGTGGCCAGCCACGAATTCGAGGATGAACAGCAGGCGTGCCCGGCGGCGGGCGAGGACTGGGGTGTCGATCAGGTCGAGCACGCCAACGACCTGAAGGTGGTGGGCAACCGCTATCTCGACTGCTTCCTGTCGGCCGGCCTGAGTTCGCACCGCGTCCACCACGTACTGCCGTTCCAGCGCAGCGGCTTCGCCAACATCGTCACCGAGGACGTCTTACGCGAAGAGGCGGCCAAGTCCGGTGTCGCGTGGTTGCCCGCGAAGAGCTTCCTCACCGACCGGTTGCCCAAACTCAGCCGGACCTATCTGCTGTCGCCGTCGCGCGAAGCCAGACAACGCAATTGGGGCTTGGTGCGCGAGCACCTGTCGCCCGCGGCGTGGAAGGAGAGCGTCAGCTACGTGGCGGCCGGTTTCGTCGGGATCGGTTCGGTATGAGCACCCCGCAGTACGAGGCACAGGTCGACCTGGCACAGTTGCCGCCCGCTCCGCCGACCACCGTTGCGGTGATCGAGGGTATTGCCACCGGCGCGCCGGCCCGCGTGGTCGAGCAGTCCGACGCGGCCGACCGGGTCGCCGCGCTGTTCGTCGATCCGGAACAGCGGGAACGGATCCCGCGGCTCTACCACAAGACGCGGATCAGCACCCGCCGGATGGCGGTCGACCCGCTGGACCCGACCTTCGACGTCTACCGGCGGGACCCGGGGACCATCCGGGACCGGATGAACCTGTTCTTCCAACACGCGGTGCCGCTGGCGGTCGAGGTGAGCAGGCGAGCACTGGCGGGCTTGCCCTACGGACCTGACGAGATCGGGTTGCTGGTGTTTGTCACCAGCACCGGATTCGTCGCGCCGGGGGTGGACGTAGCACTGGTCAAGGAACTGGGGTTGTCCCGCTCGGTGTCGCGTGTGGTGGTCAACTTCATGGGCTGCGCGGCAGCCATGAACGCCACCCGGACCGCTGCCGCCTACGTTCGGGCCCACCCGAGCATGAAGGCGCTGGTGGTGTGCATCGAATTATGTTCGGTGAACGCGGTTTTCGCCGACGACGTGAACGACGTCGTGACGCACAGCCTGTTCGGCGACGGATGCGGGGCCATGGTCTTGGGGGCCAGTCAAGTGCAGCAGCCCCTGCCGCCGGGACACGTGGTGATCCGTAGCAACTTCACCCAGCTGCTCGACGAGGCCGAGGACGGCATCGTGCTCGGCGTGAATCACGACGGCATCACCTGCGAGCTGTCGGAGAACCTGCCCGACTACATCTACCGCGGGGTCGAACCCGTCGTCGCCGAGGTATTGCGGGACAACGGATTAGATAGAGCCGACATCGATCTCTGGGCAATCCATCCGGGCGGTCCCCGGATCATCGAACAGTCGGCGCGGTCCCTCGGGCTGCCCGCCGGCTGTGCCGCACAAAGCTGGGACATCCTGGCCCGGTTCGGCAACATGCTGAGTGTCTCGCTGATCTTCGTGCTGGAAGAGATGGTGCGGCAAGCTGACTCGGCAAAGTCCATCTCGACTGGTGTCGCATTCGCGTTCGCGCCGGGCGTCACCGTCGAGGGCATTCTCTTCGACATCATCCGGCGGTGACCGAAATGAACCCTCAACTCCACGACCGGGTGCTTTACCGCGAGTTGATGACCGACAACTTGCGCTGGGACGCCCTGCGGCTGCGCGATGGCGACATCATCATCTCCACACCGCCCAAGTGCGGCATGACCTGGACCCAGCGCCTGGTGTCGCTGATCGTGTTCGACGGACCGGACCTGCCCGGACCGCTGTCCACGGTGTCACCCTGGCTGGATCAGACGATCCGGCCCATCGATGAAGTGGTCGCGGTTCTCGACGCGCAACGGCACCGGCGATTCATCAAGACGCACACGCCGCTGGACGGTCTCGTATTCGACGACCGCGTGACCTACATCTGCGTCGGACGCGATCCGCGCGACGCCGCCGTCTCGATGCTGCACCAAACCACCAACATGGACCGAGACCGCGTGCGTGCGCTGCATGAGGCGGCGGTCCCCGCGCAACACCGGCTGGGAGCGCCCCCACCCGAGCCCGGCTCCGGCAGCGCCCCGATCGAGGAGTTCCGGCACTGGCTGGAGGGTCCGGCCCTGCCGCCGCCCGGGGTTGGCTTCACTCCGCCCAAGGGGATCGGCACGCTGGCCAATGTCATCGACCAGTTCAACAAGGCGTGGAAGCGGCGGCACCTGCCCAACGTTGCGCTGTTCCACTACGCCGACTACCAGGCGGACCTGGTGGGGGAGATGGTGCGGTTGGCCGCGGTACTCGGGTACCAACTCAGCCAAACACGCGCCCGGGAGCTCGCCCGTTACGCCACGCTGGGTGAGATGCGTTCTCGTGCTACAGAAGTCGCGCCCAACACCACCGACGGTATCTGGCACAGCGACGCGCAGTTCTTCCGGCGGGGAGAGAACGGTGAGTGGCAGGAGTACTTCACGTACGCGGAGTACCGGCGCTACAACGACCGGATCAACCAGCTCGGGGCACCGGACATGCTGGCCTGGGCGCACGAGGGCCGTCGTGGCTGGGACCCGCAGCGCTGATCCCCGGGTTCGAAGCCGACATTTCATGACGGTTTCGGTTGCGCAAAGGTATGGCAGCTTATCGGCGGCGGAAGGGCGGATTCCGCCTGCTCGGTTATAGTGTTGGGTCCTATGAACGGACGGAGCAGTGCCGAGAAGCGCTGGCGCACAGCGTTTCACGTGACCGCATCGGCGATTGTCGCTGCCGTCCTCGGACTCTGCGGTGCCCCCGTCGCTCATGCGGCTGCGGCCACGGCGACGTTTGTGGTGGAACACACCTGGCAGACCGGTTTCATTGCCCGCTACACCGTCGCCAACGTGAGCATCGCGCCGCTGAGCGACTGGCGGCTGGAATTCGACATGCCGGTGGGGCAATCCGTCTCGCACGCGTGGAACAGCACCGTCAGCCAAGCCGGCACGCACTTCGTGGTGACCCCGGCGAACTGGAATCGCGTCATCCCACCCGGCGGTACGGCCACGGGTGGAATGCGAGGCGTGCTCACCGGCACCTACTCGCCGCCGGTGAATTGCCGGATCAACGGGATGCCCTGCGCGTAGTCCCGGCCCGCTGTGGCAAATGGTGCTGATGTGACGAAATGCCCTGCCACCATGTGAAGTCCCCGTCTCGCGAGCGCAGAGCTATCGCTGGTTCGTGTTAGGCTCCCCGGCAGTCGACATCCTTTAACGGACCGTCCAGAGAGGCGGAGAAGGAGGTCTAGTTTTTCGCATGGGTGCTGCAGCAAGCCGGCAACCGCGGGAACTGATGTCAGCGGCCGATGTCGGCCGCACCATTTCTCGCATGGCGCACCAGATCATCGAGAAGACCGCGCTGGACGGTCCCGACGCGACCCGGGTGGTGCTGCTGGGTATCCCGACGCGCGGTGTGACCCTGGCCAGCCGCCTGGCGGCCAATATCGCTGAGTACAGCGGGGTCACCGTCGAGCACGGGTCGCTGGACATCACCCTGTACCGCGACGACCTGATGATCAAGCCGCCGCGGCCCCTGGAAGCGACCTCGATCCCGCCCGGCGGCATCGACGATGCGCTGGTCATCCTGGTCGACGACGTCCTGTACTCCGGCCGGTCGACCCGGTCGGCCCTGGACGCTCTGCGTGACGTCGGCCGGCCCCGGATCGTGCAGCTGGCCGTGCTGGTCGACCGCGGCCACCGTGAACTTCCCATCCGCGCCGACTACGTCGGCAAGAACGTGCCGACCTCACGCAGCGAGAGCGTGCACGTGCAACTCAGCGAGGACGACGGTCGAGATGGCGTGGTGATCACCCGATGACTCCGAGACACCTGTTAGCCGCGGGCGATCTGACCAGGGATGAGGCGACCGCGATCCTCGACGACGCGGATCGGTTCGCGCAGGCCCTGGTCGGCCGCGATGTCAAGAAGCTGCCGACGCTGCGGGGCCGCACCGTCGTCACCATGTTCTACGAGAACTCCACCCGCACCCGGGTGTCGTTCGAGGTCGCCGGCAAATGGATGAGCGCCGACGTGGTCAATGTGAGCGCATCGGGATCGTCGGTGGGCAAGGGCGAGTCACTGCGCGACACCGCGCTGACGCTGCGGGCGGCGGGCGCCGACGCGCTGATCATTCGCCATCCCGCCTCGGGTGCGGCGCATCTGCTGGCCGACTGGACTTCCCATGGCCCGGATGCCGAGAACCGTGGCGGCCCGTCGGTGATCAACGCCGGCGACGGCACGCACGAACATCCCACTCAGGCATTGCTCGACGCGCTGACCATACGCCAGCGGCTGGGCGGCATCGATGGCCGTCGCATCGTGATCGTCGGCGACATCCTGCACAGCCGGGTGGCCCGCTCCAACGTGATGCTGCTGCACACGCTGGGCGCCGAGGTCGTCCTGGTGGCGCCGCCGACCCTGTTGCCGCGCGGTGTCGAGGGCTGGCCGGTCACCGTCTCCAACGACTTCGATGCCGAACTGCCCGCCGCCGACGCCGTGCTGATGCTGCGGGTACAGGCCGAGCGGATGAACGGCGGCTTCTTCCCGTCGGTGCGCGAGTACTCGACGCTCTACGGTTTGTCCGCGCGGCGCCAGGCGTTGCTGCCCGGCCATGCCGTGGTGCTGCACCCTGGTCCGATGCTGCGCGGCATGGAAATCTCGTCGTCGGTGGCCGACTCGTCACAATCGGCTGTGCTGCAGCAGGTTTCCAACGGTGTGCATGTGCGGATGGCGGTCTTGTTCCACGTGCTGGTGGGGGCGGAGGAAGTCGCGGCATGAGTGTCTTGATCAGGAATGTGCGGCTGTACGGCGAGGGCGACCGCGTCGATGTGCTGGTCGACGCGCCCGGCTACGAAGGCCAGATCGCCGAAATCGGGCCGGGTCTGGACATACCCGACACCGCTGACGTCATCGACGCCACCGACCAGGTGCTGCTGCCCGGGTTCGTCGATCTGCACACGCACCTGCGCGAGCCGGGCCGCGAATATGCCGAGGACATCGAAACGGGTTCGGCAGCAGCGGCTTTGGGTGGATTTACCGCGGTGTTCGCGATGGCCAACACCAATCCCGTCGCCGACAGCCCGGTGGTCACCGACCACGTCTGGCACCGCGGCCGGCAGATCGGCCTGGTGGACGTGCATCCGGTCGGCGCGGTCACCGTCGGTTTGGCCGGTGTCGAGCTGACCGAGATGGGCATGATGAACGCCGGCGCCGCCGGGGTGCGGATGTTCTCCGACGACGGAATCTGTGTGCACGACCCGCTGGTCATGCGCCGGGCGCTGGAATACGCCACCGGCCTTGGCGTGCTGATCGCCCAGCACGCCGAGGAGCCCCGGCTGACCGTGGGCGCCGTCGCCCACGAGGGGCCGACCGCCGCCCGGCTCGGGCTGGCCGGTTGGCCGAGGGCCGCCGAGGAATCCATCGTCGCCCGCGACGCCCTGCTGGCGCGGGACGCGGGGGCGAGGGTCCACATCTGCCACGCGTCCACCGCCGGCACCGTCGAGATCGTCCGATGGGCCAAGGACCAGGGCATTTCGATCACCGCCGAGGTGACCCCGCATCACCTGCTGCTCGACGACAGCAGGCTGGCCAGTTACGACGGGCAAAATCGGGTCAACCCGCCGCTGCGCGAGGCGTCTGATGCGATCGCTTTGCGGCAGGCGCTCGCCGACGGGGTCATCGACTGTGTGGCCACCGATCACGCGCCGCACGCCGAACACGAGAAGTGCGTCGAGTTCTCCGCGGCGCGCCCCGGCATGCTGGGCTTGCAGACGGCGCTGTCGGTGGTGGCGCAGACCATGGTGCAACCAGGCCTGCTGAGCTGGCGCGACGTCGCCCGGGTGATGAGTGAGAACCCGGCGCGGATCGTCCGGTTGCCCGATCAGGGCCGTCCCCTCGAGGTGGGTGAGCCGGCCAATCTGGCCGTGGTCGATCCCGACGCGACCTGGACGGTGGCCGGCGCCGACCTGGCCAGCCGGTCGGCCAACACGCCCTACGAGTCGATGACGTTGCCCGCCAGGGTGACCGCGACGCTGCTCCGCGGGAAAGTCACCGCCCGGGATGGGAAGAGCCCGGCATGAACCGCGCCAGTGACCGTGCACAGCGAAGCTGCGGGCAGGAGCGGCGCGTATGAACTCAGGCACGCTGGTGGGATCGCTGATCTTCGCAGCGGTGTTGGTCCTGTTGCTCGCGGTGGCGATCCACCTGATGATGCGCGGCTGGCGGCGACGCGCCGAACGCCAGGTAGAGTTGGTGGGCGACTTGCCGGAGCTGCCCATCGATTTCGGCGCCGCGACCATCACCACACCGGGTCTCTACGTCGGCTGCACGCTGTCGCCGGCCGTGAACGACCGGGTCGTGGTCGGAGATCTGGGATACCGAAGCAAAGCGGTGCTGACCCGTTACACCCACGGAATTTTGGTGGAACGGATTCGCGCGCAACCGATTTGGATCCCTGAGGAATCGATAGTCAATATCCGCACCGAGCGCGGTCTGGTGGGCAAGGTCGCCGCTCGCAACGGACTCTTGGCGATCCAATGGCGGCTGCCGTCAGGCACCGAGATCTGCACCGGGTTCCGGGCGAACAATCGAGACGATTACGCGAAGTGGTTAGAGGAGAAGCCGAGCTAGATGAGTGGTGTAGATGAGTCGCGTCACGACGATGCAGAGCGAAGCGGTGTGGGGGCACCTCCCGCTCGCGGGGGAGAGGAGTGGCGCCTATGAGTCGCGTCACGACGATGCAGAGCGAAGCGGTGTGGGGGCACCTCCCGCTCGCGGGGGAGAGGAGTGGCGCCTATGAGTCGCGTCACGACGATGCAGAGCGAAGCGGTGTGGGGGCACCTCCCGCTCGCGGGGGAGAGGAGTGGCGCCTATGAGTCGTGCCACGACGATGCAGAGCGAAGCGGTGAGGAGGAGTGGCGCCTATGAGTCGTGCCACGACGATGCAGAGCCAAGCGGTGAGGAGGAGTGGCGCCTATGAGTCGCGTCACGACGATGCAGAGCGAAGCGATGAGGAGGAGTGGCGCCTATGAGTAAAGCCCTGCTGGTGCTCGAAGACGGCCGCGTCTTCACCGGCACGCCGTTCGGGGCGATCGGTCAGACGCTGGGGGAGGCCGTGTTCAGCACCGGCATGTCCGGTTACCAGGAAACGCTGACCGACCCCAGCTATCACCGTCAGATCGTGGTGGCCACCGCGCCGCAGATCGGCAACACCGGATGGAACGGCGAGGACGCCGAAAGCCGTGGCGACAAGATCTGGGTCGCCGGCTACGCGGTGCGCGACCCGTCCCCACGCGTCTCGAACTGGCGGGCCACCGGCTCGCTGGAAGCCGAGTTGGTGCGCCAGCGCATCGTCGGGATCGCCGGCATCGACACCCGCGCGGTGGTACGCCACCTGCGCAGCCGCGGCTCGATGAAGGCGGGGGTGTTCTCCGGAGCGGCCCTGGCCGAGCCCGAGGAACTGATCGAGCGGGTACGTGGCCAGCAGCCGATGCTGGGCGCCGACCTGGCCGGTGAGGTCAGCACCCCAGAGACCTACGTCATCGAACCGGAAGGTGCGCAGCGCTTTACCGTGGTCGCGCTGGATCTCGGGATCAAGACCAACACGCCGCGCAATTTCGCCCTCCGCGGGATTCGCAGCCACGTGCTGCCCGCGTCGGCGACCTTCGACCAGATCGCCGAGATCAAACCGGACGGTGTGTTCCTGTCCAACGGTCCCGGGGACCCCGCCACCGCCGATCACACCGTCGCGCTCACCCGCGAGGTGCTGGGCGCCGGAATCCCGTTGTTCGGCATCTGTTTCGGCAATCAGATCTTGGGCCGCGCGCTCGGGCTGTCGACCTACAAGATGGTGTTCGGCCACCGCGGGATCAACATCCCGGTCATCGACCACGCCACCGGACGGGTGGCGGTGACCGCGCAGAACCACGGGTTCGCGCTCGAAGGCGAGGCCGGGCAGTCCTTCGACACGCCGTTCGGCACCGCGACGGTCAGCCACACCTGCGCCAACGACGGAGTGGTCGAAGGCCTGAGACTCGCTGACGGGCGCGCGTTTTCGGTCCAGTACCACCCGGAGGCCGCGGCGGGCCCGCACGACGCGAATTACCTGTTCGACCAGTTCGTCGACCTGATGGCGAGGGAGAAATGATCACCACCCCCACCGCGAGCGTGCGTGTCTGTACAGCGACACGCCGTAGCGAGTGTGCATTCGCGCACCCTCGTGCCCGGAAAGGACGGCGCTAGTGCCCCGGCGGACCGACATCAATCACGTGCTGGTGATCGGCTCCGGGCCGATCATCATCGGCCAGGCGGCCGAATTCGACTACTCGGGCACCCAGGCGTGCCGGGTGTTGCGCTCCGAGGGCCTACAGGTGAGCCTGATCAACTCCAACCCGGCCACCATCATGACCGACCCGGAGTACGCCGATTTCACTTACGTCGAACCCATCACCCCGGCGTTCGTCGAGAAGGTGATCGCCCAGCAGGCCGAGCGCGGCAACAAGATCGACGCGCTGCTGGCCACCCTGGGTGGACAGACGGCCCTGAACACCGCGGTCGCGCTGTTCGAGAACGGTGCACTGGAGCGTCACGGAGTCGAACTCATCGGCGCCGACATCGATGCCATCCAGCGTGGTGAGGACCGCCAGCGGTTCAAGGACATCGTCACCAAGGTAGGCGGCGAATCCGCCCGTAGCCGTGTGTGTTTCACCATGGACGAGGTTCGGGAAACGGTCGACGACCTTGGGTTGCCCGTCGTGGTGCGGCCCAGCTTCACCATGGGCGGCCTGGGTTCGGGCATGGCCCGGTCGGTAGAGGACGTCGAGCGTATGGCCGGTGCGGGCCTGGCCGCCAGCCCGAGCGCCAACGTGCTCATCGAGGAGTCGATCTATGGCTGGAAGGAATTCGAGCTCGAGTTGATGCGCGACGGCCACGACAACGTGGTGGTGGTGTGTTCCATCGAGAACGTCGACCCGATGGGCGTGCACACCGGTGACTCGGTCACCGTGGCGCCCGCGCTGACCCTGACCGACCGGGAATACCAGAAGATGCGCGATCTGGGCATCGACATCCTGCGCGAGGTCGGCGTCGACACCGGGGGCTGCAACATCCAGTTCGCCATCAACCCGGTCGACGGGCGCCTCATCGTCATCGAGATGAACCCGAGGGTGTCCCGCTCGAGTGCGCTGGCATCCAAGGCCACCGGCTTCCCGATCGCCAAGATCGCCGCGAAGCTGGCCATCGGGTACACCCTCGACGAGATCGTCAACGACATCACCAAGGAAACCCCGGCCTGCTTCGAACCGACCCTCGACTACATCGTCGTCAAGGCACCCCGCTTCGCCTTCGAGAAATTCCCGGGCGCGGATCCAGCCCTGACGACCACGATGAAGTCGGTCGGCGAAGCAATGTCGTTGGGCCGCAATTTCATCGAGGCGCTCGGCAAGGTCATGCGGTCACTGGAAACCACCCGCGCCGGGTTTTGGACCAAGCCGGACCCGGTCGGCAATGTCGACGACGTGCTGGCCCGGTTGGAGACTCCGACCGAAGGCCGGTTGTACGACATCGAACTGGCGCTGCGGTTGGGCGCCTCGGTGGAGCAGGTCGCCCAGGCCAGCGGTGTCGACCCCTGGTTCGTCGCGCAGATCGACGAACTGGTGGCACTGCGCGCCGAACTCGTCGATGCGCCGGTACTGGACGCCGACCTGCTCCGGCATGCCAAGCACTGTGGACTGTCTGACCGTCAAATTGCCGCGCTACGACCGGAATTGGCCGGTGAAGACGGCGTGCGGTCACTGCGGGAGCGGCTGGACATCCACCCGGTGTACAAGACCGTGGACACCTGCGCAGCCGAGTTCGAGGCCAAGACGCCCTACCACTACAGCAGTTACGAACTCGACCCGGCCGCCGAAACCGAGGTGGCCCCGCAAGTGGAGAAGCCCAAGGTGCTGATCCTGGGCTCCGGGCCCAACCGGATCGGACAGGGCATCGAGTTCGACTACAGCTGCGTCCACGCGGCAACCACGTTGAGCCAGGCCGGTTTCGAGACAGTGATGGTCAACTGCAATCCCGAAACGGTGTCCACCGACTACGACACCGCGGACCGGCTGTACTTCGAGCCGTTGACGTTCGAAGACGTCTTGGAGGTGTTCCACGCGGAGGACCAGTCCGGTGCCGGTGGGCCCGGCGTGGTGGGTGTGATCGTTCAGCTCGGCGGCCAGACCCCGTTGGGGCTCGCTCAGCGGCTCTACGACGCGGGGGTGCCGATCGTCGGGACGCCGCCGGAAGCCATTGACCTGGCCGAGGATCGCGGCGCGTTCGGTGACGTACTGACCGCCGCGGGACTGCCGGCGCCGAAGTACGGCATGGCGACCACCTTCGACCAGGCCCGGCGCATCGCCGCCGATATCGGCTACCCGGTGCTGGTCCGCCCCTCCTACGTGCTGGGCGGTCGGGGCATGGAGATTGTCTACGACGAGGACACCCTCGAGGGCTACATCCACCGGGCCACCGAGCTCTCGCCCGAACACCCGGTGCTCGTCGACCGCTTCCTGGAAGACGCGGTGGAGATCGACGTGGACGCGCTGTGTGATGGCTCCGAGGTCTACATCGGCGGGATCATGGAGCACATCGAGGAAGCCGGTGTGCACTCCGGGGACTCGGCGTGCGCGCTGCCACCGGTGACGTTGGGGCGCAGTGACATCGAGAAGGTTCGCCGGGCCACCGAGGCCATCGCGCACGGCATCGGTGTCGTGGGCCTGCTGAACGTGCAGTACGCGTTGAAGGACGACGTGCTCTACGTCCTGGAAGCTAACCCGCGGGCGAGCCGCACGGTGCCCTTCGTATCGAAAGCCACCGCTATCCCACTTGCGAAAGCCTGCGCGCGAGTCATGTTGGGCGCCAGCATTTCTCAGCTGCGTGACGAGGGGATGCTCGCCGCGTCCGGAGACGGCGCCAGCGCGGCGCCCTACGCCCCGATCGCGGTCAAGGAAGCGGTGCTGCCGTTCCACCGGTTCCGCCGCACGGATGGCGCCGCCATCGACTCGCTGCTCGGTCCGGAGATGAAATCCACCGGTGAGGTGATGGGCATCGACCGCGATTTCGGTACCGCGTTCGCCAAGAGTCAGACCGCCGCGTATGGGTCGCTGCCGACGCAGGGCACCGTGTTCGTGTCCGTCGCCAACCGGGACAAGCGGTCGCTGGTTTTCCCCGTGAAGCGCCTGGCCGACCTGGGGTTCCGGGTACTTGCCACGGAGGGAACCGCGGAAATGTTGCGCCGCAACGGCATTCCGTGCGACGAGGTGCGAAAACATTTCGAGTCGCCGGTCGAAGGGCGGCCGGCGTTGTCGGCGGTCGACGCCATCCGGGCCGGTGAGGTCGACATGGTGATCAACACGCCGTACGGCAATTCCGGGCCGCGCATCGACGGCTACGAGATCCGTTCGGTTGCGGTGGCCGTCAACATCCCCTGCATCACAACGGTTCAGGGCGCCTCGGCGGCGGTGCAAGGCATCGAGGCAGGTATCCGCGGCGACATCGGGGTGCTGTCGCTGCAGGAGCTGCACCGCTCATTCGGGACGCGAAACTCTGCCGGTGACTAGTTCCGGACCCAGCTTCGGCACCCGGCTGGCCGAAGCCAGGTCGAGTCGGGGGCCGCTGTGCCTGGGCATCGACCCGCACCCCGAATTGCTGCGGGCTTGGGACCTGCCGACCACCGCCGACGGCCTGGCCGCGTTTTGTGACATCTGTGTGCAGGCGTTCGCCGACTTCGCGGTGGTCAAGCCCCAGGTGGCGTTCTTCGAGGCCTACGGTTCGGCCGGGCTGGCGGTGCTCGAACGCGCCATCGCCGAACTTCGGGCGGACGGCGTCCTGGTGCTCGCCGACGCCAAGCGGGGCGACATCGGTTCGACCATGGCCGCCTACGCCGCGGCGTGGGCCGGCGACTCGCCGCTGGCCGCGGATGCCGTGACGGCCTCGCCGTATCTGGGGTTCGGGTCGTTGCGGCCCCTCCTGGAGGTCGCCGCCGCGCACAATCGCGGCGTGTTCGTCCTGGCGGCCACCTCCAACCCCGAGGGTCCGACGGTGCAGCGCGCCGATGCCGGCGGCCGAACGGTGGCCCAGTTGATCGTGGACCACGTTGCGGCGGCCAACGCCGACGACCGGCCCGGCTCCGTCGGCGTTGTCGTCGGTGCCACCGTGCTGGACCCACCCGACCTCGCCGAGATCGGCGGGCCGGTGCTGGTGCCTGGTGTGGGTGCCCAGGGCGGTCGTCCCGAGGCGCTGGCCGGCCTGGGCGGCGCCGCCCCAAACCGGCTGTGGCCGGCCGTGGCGCGCGAGGTGCTGCGGGCCGGACCGGACGTCTCGGCGCTGCGCGCAGCTGCTCAACAGCTCCTCGAAGCCGTCGCCTACCTGGCGTGACGCGCCGCGCGACACGCGCGACACGTCGCAAAATTCCGTGATTCACGGCACTGGCTGCCGCGGTTGGGTGCGTTCGGCGCCGCCGCGCGCCGGACGCACCGCCTTTCCGATTGTCGGCGAATTACTAAATTCGCAGCTCAGCAGGCCTATTTCGGTCGGCGTCAGCCAACCGACAGACGACGCGGGCCGACTTGCCGGGACGTCGTGAAGGTTGCTGCGGGAGACGCGGAAGGCGCCGCGGATCGCCCCGACGTGGGACTCACCTGGACAAATGACCCCGATATCGGGGGGTCGGGTTAGATTTCGTCAGGAAGCGTGAGTACGGTCGTCTGCGCTGGCTGGAGTACCCGGCCAAGACAAATAACGATCGATGGTTATCGATGAGAGACGGAGGAATCGTGGCCCTTCCCCAGTTGACCGACGAGCAGCGCGCTGCCGCGTTGGAGAAGGCTGCTGCCGCACGTCGAGCACGAGCTGAGCTCAAGGATCGGCTCAAGCGTGGCGGCACCAACCTCACTCAGGTGCTCAAGGACGCCGAGAGCGACGAAGTTCTGGGCAAGATGAAGGTCTCTGCGCTGTTGGAGGCGTTGCCGAAGGTTGGCAAGGTCAAGGCGCAGGAAATCATGACCGAGCTCGAGATCGCGCCGACCCGCCGGCTGCGTGGCCTTGGCGACCGTCAGCGCAAGGCCCTGCTGGAAAAGTTCGGCTCCTAACCCCCTGACTATGCAGGCCAACCGGCCTGTGGTGGGGGAACCGACCCAGGAGCGCCGATGAGCGCCGGCGGGGGACCGGACGGTACGACGCCTGTTGGAAGAACAGTCGTCCTGTCCGGTCCCTCCGCGGTCGGTAAGTCGACGGTGGTCCGGTGTCTGCGCGAGCGGATCCCGAACCTGCACTTCAGCGTCTCGGCCACGACCAGGGCACCGCGGCCGGGCGAAGTCGACGGGGTGGACTACCACTTCGTCACCCCGGCCCGCTTCCAGCAACTGATCGACCAGGGCGAGTTGCTGGAATGGGCCGAAATCCACGGGGGATTGCACCGGTCGGGCACCCTGGCCGAGCCGGTGCGCACCGCCACCGGCTCGGGTCATCCCGTTCTCATCGAGGTCGATCTGGCCGGCGCCCGGGCCGTCAAAAAAGCCATGCCGGAGGCGACCAGCGTCTTTCTGGCCCCGCCCAGCTGGGAGGATCTGGAAGCCAGGCTGGTCGGCAGGGGGACCGAGACGCCCGAGGTCATCCGGCGGCGACTGGACACCGCGCGCGTCGAATTAGCAGCCCAGGACGACTTCGACGTGGTGGTGGTGAATCGCCGATTAGAGTCTGCGTGCGCCGAATTGGTATCCTTGCTGGTGGGAAACGCGCCGCAGCCGGCGTAAGCCCCTTAAGTTCTTACTCGTAAACCCGCTCTATGCCGCCAGGAGAATTTTTTCGTGAGTATTTCGCCGTCCGACGCCTCGTTGGCCGCCGTCCCCGACCAGTTCGATCCCGCAGCGGGAGGGGCAGGCGCCTACGACACCCCGCTGGGCATCACCAACCCGCCCATCGATGAGCTGCTGGACCGCGTCTCGAGCAAGTACGCGCTGGTGATTTACGCGGCCAAGCGGGCCCGGCAGATCAATGACTACTACAACCAGCTCGGCGAGGGCATCCTCGAGTACGTCGGCCCGCTGGTCGAGCCGGGACTGCAGGAGAAGCCGCTTTCGATCGCCATGCGCGAAATCCACGCTGACCTGCTCGAACACACCGAGGGCGAGTAACGGACCCGGGCTGGCCATGGACGAGGAGCGCAGCAAGCGGATCCCCAAACGGGTCGTAGTCGGCGTCTCCGGCGGTATCGCGGCGTACAAGGCCTGCACCGTTGTCCGTCAGCTCGCTGAAGCCGGCCATTCGGTGCGGGTCATCCCCACCGAGTCCGCGCTCCGCTTCGTCGGGGCCGCCACGTTCGAGGCGCTGTCCGGCGCACCGGTGCACACCGGCGTTTTCCAGGACGTTCCCGAGGTGCCGCACGTGCGGCTGGGCCAGCAGGCCGACCTGGTGGTGGTCGCGCCGGCCACCGCCGATCTGCTGGCCCGCGCCGTGGCCGGCCGCGCCGACGATTTGCTCACCGCCACCCTGCTGACCGCCCGATGTCCGGTGATGTTCGCCCCGGCCATGCACACCGAGATGTGGCTGCATCCGGCCACCGTGGACAACGTCGCCACCCTGCGCCGCCGCGGCGCCGTCGTGCTTGAACCCGCCTCCGGCCGTCTCACCGGCTCGGACAGCGGCGCCGGCCGACTGCCGGAGGCCGAGGAGATCACCACGCTGGCCCACCTGCTGCTCGAGCGTCACGACGCGCTGCCGCACGACCTTGCCGGGTGCCGGGTCCTGGTGACCGCCGGCGGTACTCGCGAGGCGATCGACCCCGTCCGCTTCATCGGTAACCGCAGCTCCGGGAAGCAGGGCTACGCCGTCGCCCGCGTCGCCGCCCAGCGCGGGGCCGAAGTCACCCTGATTGCCGGTCACACCGCCGGGCTCATCGATCCGGCGGGCGTCAACGTGGTGCACGTCAGCTCGGCCGAGCAACTCGGTGACGCCGTGTCCAAGCACGCGCCGGAGGCAAATGTGCTGGTGATGGCCGCGGCCGTCGCCGACTTCCGGCCCACCGAGATCGCCACCGCCAAGATCAAGAAGAGCCCCGACTCCCAGGTTGGGCCGCCGCCGATCGAACTGGTGCGCAACGACGACGTGCTCGCCAACGCGGTGCAGGCCCGCGCCCACGGCCAGCTGCCCAACATGCGGGCCATTGTCGGGTTCGCGGCCGAGACCGGCGATGCCAACGGGGACGTGCTCTTCCACGCCCGCGCGAAGTTGCGGCGCAAGGGCTGCGACCTGCTGGTCGTCAACGCTGTCGGCGAGGGCAGGGCATTCGAGGTGGACAGTAACGACGGTTGGCTGCTGGCGGCGAACGGGACGGAGTCTGCGTTGCAGCACGGCTCCAAGACGCTGATGGCGAGCCGTATCGTTGATGCAATCTCCACGTTTCTGCACGGGGACGTCGGATAGCGTGTGTCGGGCAGCGTTGCCCGACGGAATTTGCAAACGCCAGGCATAGCCGGTTGAGTAAGACCGAAGAAATAATTCGCCTAACTAACATCTGTGGCGAGCGGGATCTGGAAGGACGTACAGGGTGAGCGAGAAGGGTCGGCTATTTACCAGTGAGTCGGTGACCGAGGGGCATCCCGACAAGATCTGTGACGCGATCAGCGACTCGGTGCTCGACGCGCTGCTGGCGGGTGACCCGCGCTCCCGGGTGGCGGTCGAGACGCTGGTGACCACCGGGCAGGTCCACGTGGTGGGCGAGGTGACCACCTCGGCCAAAGAGGCGTTCGCCGACATCACCAACACGGTGCGCGCCCGGATTCTGGACATCGGTTACGACTCGTCGGACAAGGGCTTCGACGGTGCTTCCTGTGGGGTCAACATCGGTATCGGCGCGCAGTCGCCCGACATCGCTCAGGGCGTCGACACCGCGCACGAGGCTCGGGTCGAGGGTGCCGCCGACCCGCTGGACTCGCAGGGCGCCGGCGACCAGGGGTTGATGTTCGGCTACGCCATCAATGACACGCCGGAGCTGATGCCGCTGCCCATCGCGCTCGCGCACCGGCTGTCGCGGAAGCTCACCGAGGTCCGCAAGAACGGCACGCTGCCGTATTTGCGCCCAGACGGCAAGACGCAGGTCACCATCGCCTACGAGGACAACGTGCCGGTGCGGCTGGACACCGTGGTGGTCTCCACCCAGCACGCCGACGGCATCGACCTGGAAAAGACGCTGGACCCTGACATTCGCCAACACGTCCTCGGGACGGTGCTCGAGGAGTTGGCCCACGAGACGCTGGACTCGTCGGGCACCCGGGTGCTGGTCAACCCGACCGGCAAGTTCGTGCTGGGTGGACCGATGGGCGACGCCGGGCTGACCGGGCGCAAGATCATCGTCGACACTTACGGCGGCTGGGCCCGTCACGGCGGCGGTGCCTTCTCCGGTAAGGACCCGTCGAAGGTGGACCGGTCGGCCGCCTACGCGATGCGCTGGGTCGCAAAGAACGTCGTCGCCGCCGGCTTGGCCGAGCGGGTCGAGGTGCAGGTGGCCTACGCCATCGGCAAGGCGGCCCCGGTCGGGCTGTTCGTCGAGACCTTCGGTTCCGAGGCCGTCGACCCGGTCAAGATCGAGAAGGCCATCGGCGAGGTCTTCGACCTGCGACCGGGTGCGATTATCCGCGACCTGAACCTGCTGCAGCCGATCTACGCGCAGACCGCCGCCTACGGGCACTTCGGTCGTACCGATGTCGAGCTGCCGTGGGAGCAGCTGGACAAGGTCGACGACCTCAAGAGCGCGATCTAGCTCCTTGCCGAGCAGACGCGAAAGCCCCCGACACGCCGGGCGTGCGGGGGCTTTCGCGTCTGCTCGCGCAGGCTACTGGACCACTGGCGGCAGGGGGTGGTCCGCATCCAACCCGGGCAGGCCGTCGATGCTCTGCCGGTTGCGCACCACGGTGCGCTGATACCCCTCGTCGGGCTGCTTGGCGTGATAGGTGTCGAGCACCGGCCGCTCGTCGACGAGCTCGTAGTAGGGCACCGAGAACCCGCAGGCGTCCGCGATTCGCTCCAGGTCCACCACGATGGCGGCCCGCACACCGGGATGCAGGCGGTCGAAATGTGCTCGCACCCGGTCGAATTCGCTGTCGTCCGGGCGCACCACCCGGCCGCTGCCGAACAGCCGCAGGATACGCGAGTTGCGGGTGAACGAGATGAACATGATGGTGATGCGGCCGTTGTCACGCAGATGCGCGATGGTTTCCACGCCGCTGCCGAACAGGTCGAGGTAGGCAACGGTGTGGTCGTCTAGCACGGCGAACGTGTCGCTGTATCCCTTGGGCGAGAGGTTGACTCGGCCACCCTCGGTAGGCGCGGTCGCCACGAAGAACATGGCCTGTTCAGCAATGAAGTCGCGGAGCGAGTCGTCGATTCGCGAAAATTCTTTCGCCACCGTGTGAGCGTAGCGTTGGCCGGCGACTGACCCGGCTTGAGTGCGGTCAACTCGATCCGGCCCTGATAAAAGGCAAGCACCCGGGGATCCATCACGCGCCGCCAGATCGGCGGCAGCATGGCCAGCAGCACCATCGCGCTGTAGCCCGTGGGCAGTTGCGGCGCCTCTTCCATACCGCGTAGCGCCTGGTAGCGCCGCAACGGGTTGGCGTGATGGTCGGAATGCCGCTGCAGATGGAAGAGAAAGACATTGGCGATCACCGTGTTGCTGTTCCAGCTGTGCGACGGCCGCACCCGCTCGTAGCGACCGCTGGGCAGCAGCCGACGCCGCAGTCCATAGTGCTCGGTGTAATTGACTGTTTCCAGCAGGCCGATGCCTACCACCGCCTGACCGATGAGCCAGGGCAGGACGACGGGCCGGAACCAGACGGCCAGGATGGTGAGCAGGACGGCGCTGATCAGCCAAGCGTTGAGCACCTCGTTGCGTAACGTCCAGCGTGACTTACCGAGCCTGTTCAGGCGTTGAGCTTCCAGCTTCCACGCAGAACGCACCCCGCCGAGGGCCGACCGGGGGATGAAGGCGTATAGGCTCTCGCCGAATCGCGCGCTGGCGGGGTCCTGCGGTGTGGCGACACGGACGTGGTGTCCGCGGTTGTGTTCGACGTAGAAGTGCCCGTAGCACGTCTGCGCCAACGCGATCTTCGACAGGCGGCGTTCGGTCTGCTCGCGGGTGTGGCCGAGATCGTGGGCGGCGTTGATGGCCAGGCCGCCGATCAGCCCGACCGTCAGCATCAGACCCAGTTTGTCCACGAAAGTCATTGCGACCCAACCGCCCCCGCTCCAGAGCCAGCAGGCCAGGACCACCGAGCCGTACTGGTTGGGCAGGTAGAGATAGGTGATCCAACGGTAGTAGCGGTCGTTCTCCAGCCGCGCCAGCACGCTGTCCGGAGGACTACTGGCATCAGGCCCGATCCAATGATCGAGAACGGGGATGACCCCGAACGCCAGCAAGGGCCCGACCCACCAGAACGCGCCGATACCGCTGACCTTGACCAGAAGCCATGACACGACCACCAATCCCGGCACCGCCGCTCCCAACACCCATAGATAGCGCTTGGGATCGCGCCAACTTTCGCTCGAACGCACACTGGCCTGGTTTTCCCGGCCGACGCCCCCAAAGTGAATTCACACGGTTGTAACTTCCGCACTTCTAATGTCTCCCCACCCATAGAATGTGCTATTCCCATACCTATAGTACGATTAAACCTAAGTTTGGTTAACAATGGTTGGCTAGCTTGGGGGGCGGTTATGAGTGAGGCGGATGGGCAAAAGACCCAGGGGGTCCAGCGGGTCACCTTTTCTCGGCGGCGATTTCTAGGGGTAGCCGCCGGGATCGTCGCGGGTGCGGTCGGGACCGGCGCCATCGAAGTAGCGATGCGACGCGATCAGGTCGGTGCCCGGCCGAAGGCACACTATCGGGCCATCGTGGTCGGCAGCGGTTATGGCGGCGGAGTGTCCGCCCTACGACTGGGCCAGGCCGGCATCGAGACCTTGATTCTGGAACGGGGTAGGTGGTGGGACGCCGCCGACACCGACGGAAGACGTTTCTCGCGCATGCTGCCTGCCGACAACCGGGCGGGCTGGTTCACCGACGTGCCACCCAGTCTGGTCCCGTCGTTCCGCGGCGTGTCGATGGAGCAGGTCGCCAAGCATGCGCCGTCGCAGCAGCCGGTACAGGCGGGTATCTGCGACAAGGTGGTGCACGGCGCGCACACGGTGTTCCGCGGAATGGGTGTCGGCGGCGGGTCTTTGGTCAACGCGGCCATTGCCGCGATACCCACCACGGCGCAGCTGCGCGCCGCGTTCCCCGACATCGACCCGTCCGTTTTCCTGGGCACCTACATCGAGCGCGCGAAGAACATGCTGCGCATCAGCTATCGCGACATGGACTGGTTCGAACAGACGCCCTGGTTCCAATACGCAAGGGTCGGAAGACAATACGCCGCGGCGGCAGGCTACGGCGTCGACTACAACGGCAGCGCCTACTCGTTCGATTACATGAGAAAGGAAGAGGCGGGCCAGGTTCCACGATCGGCACTCGATTTCGAACAGCAGTACGGCAACAACTACGGCCGGATCGGCAGCGTCGATCAGACCTACATCGCCGCGGCGCTGGCAACCGGCAAGGTCACCCTCAAGCCGCTGACGGAGGTCACCGGGATCCGTCGGGAGCGATCCGGTGAGTACGTGGTGTCGACCCGCGAGATCGACCGATTCGGCAAGGAGCTGCGCCGCGACGAAATCGGCTGCGATGAGCTGTATCTCAGCGCCGGGGTGCTGGGCACCACCGAGCTGCTGCTGAGGGCGCGTGAGACTGGGACACTGCCGGACCTCAGCGAGGAGATCGGCCGTGGTTACGGCAACAACGGCGACATCATGGTCGCTCACATGCTGCAACCCGCGGATCCCGCCGGCACCCGCCAGTCGCTGCTGGGCATGATCAACCTCGACGGCCGCGACGACCCGGACAACCCGGTGTATGCCAGCATGTTCTCGCTGCCACTTCCGGTGGAGACCTATGCGCTGGGTTACTACGTCATGGTCCGCACCGGCGATCGTGCCGACATCGTCTACAACCGAGCCTCTGACACGATCGCCATCGACTGGCCAGAGGACCACACCGAACATTTACGCGTGCGGGCGGCAAGAGTGTTCGACAGGGTCACCCACGCCAACGGTGTGGACTACCGGGACGACCTGTTCGAGGGAAAAGTGTTCACACCCAACACCGTTCACCCCATGGGCGGGGTGGTGCGGGGCAAGGCAACGGATAGTTACGGCCGGGTCAACCGCTATGCCAAGTTGTACGTCAACGATGCGTCGTTGTTGCCGGGCTACCTCGGTTGCAACCCGTTCATGACAATCACCGCGCTGGCCGAGCGCAATATGGAAGGGATCCTGCAGGGCCGAAAGTAAGCACTCAGGCGGTGAACCGGTAGTCGTTCAGATCGAATCGCCTGCTGCGCCAATAGGCTTCGACGGTGGTGGTAGGCCGGATGGGAACGTCACCGTTTTTGTCGAAGTAGTAGCTGTTGGCCAGCCGGCAACTGTCCTGCCAGAAGATCTGCCGATGCCGCTTGCGCATCATCTCGGCGAAATACCGGCTGTTGGCCTGCTCGGTCACCTCGACGCGGGAGGCGCCCTCGCGACGCGCGCGGCTGAGGCAGCGCACGATGTGGTGGGTCTGGGTCTCGATCAGCGCGAAATACGAGGAGCCGACGTAGCCGTAGGGGCCGAACACGGTGAACATGTTCGGGAAGCCGGGAACGCTGACTCCCTCGTAGGCCTGCAGCCGATGCTCGTCCCAGAAGCGGCTCAACGACCGGCCGCCGCTCCCGGTCACGGCATAGGTGGGCACGTTGTCGGTGTCCATCACCTTGAAGCCGGTCGCCAGAATCAGCACATCGATCTCGTGGTGCTCGCCGTCGGTCGTGGCCACCGCAGCCGGCGTGATCTTGTCGATCGGTTCGGTCACCAGCCGCACGTTGTCGCGGTTGAACGTGGACAGGTAGGTGTTGTGGAAGCCGGGACGCTTACAGCCCACGGCGTATTGCGGCGTGAGCTTTTCCCGCACCTCGGGGTCGTCCACCTGCTGGCGCAGGTAGCGACGACCCTCGGCAGCCATCCTCTTGGCCAGCGGGAACACCGTGAAGTAGTGGGCGGAGATCGGGAACGTCAACTCCACGAACGCCTGGCTGAGCAACCGCTGCAGCAGTTTGCCACCCGGTATCCGCATCGCCCAGCGGGCCGCGGTCGGCAGTGGCACGTCGAACTTCGGGAAACACCAGATCGGGGTCCGCTGAAACACGGTGAGCTGGGAGACGATCGGCGCGATCTCCGGAATCACCTGCACCGCCGAAGCGCCGGTCCCGATGATCGCGACCCGCTTGCCGGTCAGGTCTTGGCTGTGGTCCCACCGCGCGGTGTGCATGGTGATGCCGTCGAACGAGTCGACCCCGTCGATGTCGGGCAGATTCGGCACGGTCAGCACGCCGCTGGCGCTGATCAGGAACCTGGCGGTGATCTCGCCACCCGGGTCGGTCTGTATCCGCCACCAGCCGCGCTCGTCATCGAATTCGGCGGAGATGACCTTGGTGTTGAAACGGATCCGCGATCGGATGCCGTACTTGTCGACGCAGTGCTCGGCGTACGCCTTGAGTTCACCGCCGGGGGCGTAGGTGCGCGACCAGTTCGGGCTCTGCTCGAAGGAGAACTGGTAGGAGAACGACGGGATGTCCACCGCGATGCCGGGGTAGGTGTTCCAGTGCCATGTGCCGCCGACCCCATCGCCGGCCTCGATGACCAGGTAGTCGCTCAATCCCGCTTGATCGAGTTTGATTGCGCTGCCGATGCCGGAGAATCCGGCGCCGACGATGACGACGTGGTGATCGGGCGCGATAGGCATGGCGGCATCCCTAAATCGTTAGAGGTTCAACCGCAGGATACTGCGCTAGCCGTGCGCGCCTTGGTTGCCCAAGAGGATTCCGGGGGCACCGCCGTTGCCGCCGGGCCCAGCCACCGCCCCGAACCCGCCGGCTGGTCCGCCCTTGCCACCGGGGCCCCCGTCGCCAATGTGCCTGATAGGCCTGAGCGTGGCCGCCGAAAATACCCGCAATTGCCGTGGAGACTTTCATCGGCGCCCGCCGCGAGCACGCTCGTCGTCGGAAATGCCGCGGCCGCGTTCGCCGTTTCGGTTTCCGTCCGGGAATTTCGCAGAATGAACATTCAATCGGATTTATTGATGCTGAACCATATTCACGGATACAACGCCTTCTTCAGCGCGGCGAGCCCGCGATTGGTGGCCTCCGCGGCGGCCGGCACCACCAGCGCGAAACTGGCGTAGCCGTGCACCATGTTCGGCTCGTTGCTCCACTCCACGGGAACACCGGCGGCCGTGAGCAATTCCGCGTAGCGTGCGCCGTCGTCGCGCAGTGGATCGTGTTCGGCAGTGCCGATGAAGGCCGGCGGTAGACCCGCCAACTCGCCGTTGCCCGGAGCCAGATTGGTCGGCAACGTGGTGTGGTCACTCAAGTCGAGGTCGGGGATGTACCACTGCAAGAAAGCGTCGATGACGTCGCCGTCCAGGATGGGTGCGGTGGCGTTCTGGGTGAACGACGGCAGCGTCCGGTCGCCGATGCAGGACGGATACCACAGCAGCTGGAAAACCACGTTGGGCCCGCCGGCGTCCCGGGCGAGCTGAGCCATTACGGCCGAAATGTTGCCGCCGGCCGAATCTCCTGCCACCGCAATGCGATTGGGGTCGCCGCCGAGTTCGGCCGCATTCTCGCCGACCCACCGCAAGGCTGCCCAGCTGTCGTCGACGCCGGCCGGGAACGGGTGTTCGGGAGCGAGCCGATAGTCCACCGAGACCACGATGGCCTCCGCGCCCACCGCGTGAGCTCGCGCGACGTGGTCGTGGGTGTCCAGGCTGCCGAGTGCCCAGCCGCCGCCGTGGTAGAAGACGACGACCGGCAGGTCGTCCTGGGCCGCGGTGGGTGGCCAATAGATCCGTACCGGGATGTCCTGATGCTCCCCATAACTGATGCGCCGGTCCTCGATCCGCAGGTCGGGCAACAGTTCGGGCGGCGCCTTCAGCGCAGCCAGGCGTGCGCGGGCGACCTCGACGCCGTCGGCCGCGGTGAAGGTCATCGGCACCGCGTCGAGCAGCATCTTCAGCAGAGGATCTATTTCGGCTCGGTCAGACGTGGACTGCGTCATGCAATTACCGTACGCAATCCTGGTCACTGCCCGTGTAGCGCAACGCGCAACGCCGCCAACCCGCGGTCCATCGCGTCGGTGGCGGCCGGTACCACGCCGGCGTAACCAACGTAACCGTGCACCATCGTCTCCGCGTTGTGCACCTGCACCGGGACACCGGCGCCCGCCAGCAACTCGCCGTAGCGGATCCCGTCGTCCCGCAGCGGGTCGTGGCCGGCGACGGCGATGTAGGCGGCAGGCAGACCGGAGAGGTCATCGGCGCGGCCCGGTGCCATGGCAGCCGGCGGGTTGGACATGTCGACATCGCCTGCGTACCAACGGGAGAAGTCGGCGATGGCCTTGGCGTCCAGGATCTGCGCGCTGGCGTTCTCGGTGAACGACGGCAGTGTGGGATCCCACATCGTGGAGGGGTACCACAGCAGCTGAAACACGATGTTCGGTGCGCCTTCGTCGCGGGCTCGCTGGGCGATCGCCGCCGCGATCGTGCCGCCGGCCGAGTCCCCGGCCAGCGCGATACGTGCGGTGTCGGCACCGATCTCAGGTCCGTGCTCGGCCACCCATTTCGTTGCGGCCCAAGCGTCCTCGATCGCGGCGGGGTAAGGATGCTCCGGCGCCAAGCGGTAGTCGACGGACACCACGATCGCGTCGGCGCCGACGGCATGCTGGCGCGACGTGCCGTCATGGGTGTCCAGATCACCCATCACGAAGCCGCCGCCGTGGAAGAACAACACCACCGGCGAAGAGTCGGATTCGCTTGGCGGCCAATAGATCCGAATGGCAATTGGCCCGCCCGGGCCGTCGATCTTGCGGTCCTCGACCCGTAGTTCGGGATGGATCGGCCGGCGCGGCAGGTCCCGCAACCGCTGCCGAACTGCGACGATTCCCTCCTCGGTTGATAGCCGAAACGGAACCGCATCCAGTACCTTCTGCAGGATGGGATCGACTCCGGGGCGCGCATCGGCGGTGTTGTCCAAACTGGGCATGGAGGTACCGTACGCATCGCGTCTGATGGTCGGTGCATGGGTGGCTGCCTGCTGGGCCGGCATCGCCTACGGCGTGTATTTGACGGTGATCGCGCTGCGCACGGCGCCGGGGAGCGAACTGACCGGGCACTGGGTGCTGCAACCGCTGTTCAAAGCGTCGATGGCGCTGTTGCTGGCAGTCGCCGCGGCAGCGCACTCGGTGGCTCGGGAGCGGCGGTGGCTGGTGCCTGCGTTGTTGTTCTCCGCCGCCGGGGACTGGCTGTTGGCGCTGCCGTGGTGGGCGATGTCGTTCGTGCTGGGATTGGGCTCGTTTTTGCTGGCGCACATCTGTTTCCTCGGTGCGCTGCTGCCACACGTCGCGCCGTCGCGTAGCCGCATCGCGGCCGCGGTGGTGATGGTGCTGGCGACGGCCTCGATGCTGGTCTGGTTCTGGCCCCACCTGAACACCGGCAAGGAGAACCTTACGATCCCCGTTACCGTCTACATCACCGTGCTCAGCGCGATGGTGTGCGCGGCGCTGCTGGCCCGGCTGCCCACCATCTGGACCGCGGTAGGTGCGGTGTGCTTCGCGGCGTCGGACTCGATGATCGCGATCAGCAGGTTCATCCTGGGCAACGAGGCCCTGGCGGTGCCGATCTGGTGGTCCTATGCCGCCGCGGAAATCCTGATCACGGCGGGATTCTTCTTCGGTCGCGATGACCTGGCCGAAAAGCCGGAAAGCGTTCCAGACGCTGCGGAGGGCTGATTGTCGGCCGGTGCAGCTACGGTGTGCCCACATTGACTAGAAAAGTGTTGGGGTCCAGCGTGTCTGGCGGTTCACTCGGCGCCACCGCAGAGGTGGAGCCGATCGCTCGGGTGCTGCCGATGCTCTCGGTGCCCCACCTCGATCGGGACTTCGACTATCTGGTGGCGCCGGAGCAGTCCGACGACGCCCAGCCGGGTGTGCGGGTGCGGGTGCGCTTCCACGGCCGGCTGGTCGACGGGTTCGTGCTGGAGCGCCGCAACGACACCGACCACCAGGGCAAGCTCGGCTGGCTCGACCGGGTGGTATCCGCAGAGCCGGTGCTCACGCCGGAAATCCGCCGACTGGTGGAGGCCGTCGCGGCACGCTACGCCGGCACCCGCCCGGACGTATTGCGGCTGGCGGTGCCCCCACGGCACGCCCGGGTGGAAAAAGAGCAGTTCGCGGCGGTGCCGCGGCCGCTGGTGGCGCCCGTGGACCCGGCGGGTTGGGAAACCTACAACCGCGGTGGCCCGTTCCTGGCCGCGCTGGCCGAGTCCCGGGCCGCCCGGGCGGTGTGGCAGGCGCTGCCGGGCGAGCAGTGGGTCGACCGATTTGCCGAGGCGGCCGCGCAGACCGTAGCGGCGGGACGATCGGTCCTGGCGATCGTGCCCGACCAGCGCGACCTGGACACGTTGTCGCACGCGGCCGTCGCTCGGGTGGGCCAGGACAGCGTGGTGGCCCTGTCCGCCGGACTCGGGCCCGCCGCCCGTTACCGGCGGTGGCTGGCGGTGCTGCGGGGCAGCGCGCGGGTGGTCCTCGGTACCCGCAGCGCGGTGTTCGCGCCGGTCAGCGAACTCGGGCTGGTGATGGTCTGGTCCGACGCCGACGACAACCTGGCCGAGCCGCGGGCGCCGTACCCGCACGCCCGCGAGGTGGCGATGCTGCGGGCGCATCAGGCGCGCTGCGCGTCGCTGATCGGCGGCTACGCCCGCACCGCGGAGGCTCAGGCATTGGTGCGCAGCGGGTGGGCGCACGACATTGTCGCGGCCCGGCCGGTGGTGCGGGCCCGGACACCGCGGGTGGTCGCGCTGGATGACAGCGGCTACGCGGACGAGCGCGACCCGGCCGCCCGGACCGCGCGGCTGCCGTCCATCGCGTTGCGCGCCGCGCGATCCGCGCTGGACGGCGGCGCCCCGGTGCTGGTGCAGGTGCCACGTCGGGGATATGTGCCTTCGCTGGCTTGCGCGCGCTGCCGGGCGATCGTCCGCTGCCGGCACTGCACCGGCCCGTTGGCATTGCAGGAGCGGGAAACCAGTGCGGCATGCCGGTGGTGCGGCCGCGTCGACCCGGCGCTGCGCTGCGCGCGGTGCGGATCCGATGCCGTGCGGGCCGTCGTCGTCGGCGCCCGGCGCACCGCCGAAGAGCTCGGTCGGGCCTTCCCCGGCACGCCGGTGGTGACGTCGGCCGGTGACGCCGTCGTCTCGGAGGTACCCGACAAGCCCGCACTGGTGGTGGCCACGCCGGGCGCGGAACCATGCGCGGCACACGGGTACGGGGCGGCGCTGCTGCTGGACACCTGGGCGCTGCTGGGCCGGCAGGATCTGCGCGCGGCCGAGGATGCCCTATGGCGGTGGATGAGCGCGGCCGCGCTGGTGCGCTCCCGGCGTGACGGTGGCGTGGTGACCGTGATCGCCGAATCTTCGCTTCCCACAGTGCAATCGCTGATCCGATGGGACCCGGTCGGTCACGCCGATGGCGAACTCACCGCCCGCGCCGAGGTGGGTTTGCCGCCGAGCGTGCATATCGCAGCCCTCGATGGCCCCGCCGACGCGGTGACCGCGCTCCTGGACGAGGCACGGCTGCCTCACCAGGAGGGATTGGACGCGGAGCTACTGGGCCCGGTGGACCTGCCCCCGGGCGCGCGCCGCCCGGCAGGCACGGCCGCCGATGTCACGGTGATCCGGATGCTGGTGCGGGTTCGTCGCGACCAGGGCCTTCGACTGGCGGCGGCGTTGCGGGCGGCGGTCGGTGTGCTCAGCGCGAGACAAAATCAGGCGCCCGTGCGGGTACAGATCGACCCACTGCACATCGGGTGACCTTGCGCATATCGATACACCTAGGAAACAATCAATGCCTACGATAGTAGAGCGCTATTATGCTTCGCCCCGCTAGCGAAGCTCGGGGAAGGGGGCGCAAATGGTAGCCGAGAACCTGACGACGGCCGACGAGTCGCTCGACATGATCACCGACGCGTTGCTGACCGCCTCGCGGTTGTTGGTCGGCATCTCAGCGCATTCGATTGCCCAGGTCGACGACAGCCTGACCATTCCTCAGTTCCGCACGCTGGTGATCCTGTCCAATCGAGGTCCGATAAATCTGGCCACTCTGGCGACTCTGTTGGGGGTGCAGCCCTCGGCGACCGGCCGGATGGTCGATCGGCTGGTCGGTGCGGGCATGATCGACCGGCTGCCGCACCCCACCTCACGGCGCGAGTTGCTCGCCGCGCTGACCAAGCGCGGCCGCGAGGTGGTCGCGAAGGTGACCGCCTACCGGCGCGCCGAGATCGCTCGCATCGTCGAACAGATGCCGGCGGCCGAACGCCAAGGACTGGTGCGCGCGCTGACGGCGTTCACCACCGCCGGCGGGGAACCCGACGCCCACATCGGACTCGACGAGATATAGGCGCCGGGCCGCGCGCTAGCCCTTCTGGCAGGTGAGCAGCAGGTACTCCCACTCCATCACGCCGTTCGCCAGGTATTCGTCGGCGAGCTCGATGAGTTGGGCGTCCAGCTCCGCGGCCAGCACCGCGTTGCCCCCGATATTCGCGTACGCCTCGATCGTCGGGCCGTAGTTGTTCTTGAAGTAGTCGTGCACGGCCCCGGCGGTGTCGAACCGCGTGACGGCCAGCTGGCCACGCGACGTCGTGACGTCGACCACCCGATCGCCCAGCAGCCCGCCGATATAGGCCTCCCGGCCCCACAGCGCCGAGGGCGGCAGAGCCGAAGACAGGCTGGGCCGGTACGGCCGGATGGTCGCCAGCATGCGGCCGAAGAATCCTTCGTGGGTCCAGCTGATCAGCCCGATGGTCCCGCCCGGCCGGCACACCCGCACCAACTCGTCGGCGGCGCGCTGGTGCTCCGGTGCGAACATCACTCCGATCGCCGAGATCACCGTGTCAAAAGTGTTGGCGCGGAACGGTAGTGCTTGAGCGTTGGCTTCCCGGTACTGCAGGTTCAGACCCTGCTGCGCGGCCCGCGCCGCCGAGCGCTGCAGTAACTCCGGGGTGAGGTCGGTGGAAACGACTCTCGCGCCGGCCGCCGCGGCGGGCAGCGAGATGTTTCCCGAGCCGGCGGCGACGTCGAGCACCCGCACGCCCGGCCCGATGCCCGCCGCGCCGACCAGGACGGGTCCGAGCGGCGCCATCACCTCCTCGGCCATCAGCGCGTAATCGCCGAGCGCCCACATCGCCCGATGTGTGGCGGCGAGCGACTCGTCCGGATGCGTGTCGGTTGCGATTGTCATCGATCCTCCTGAAGGCTAATGTTCTATAGAGAAACAGTATGCATAGGAAACATTGCGGGAACCTGTGAATCTCACCCGCCTAGACTGTGCCGGTGCGCATCGTCTTCGCCGGCACCCCCGAACCCGCGCTGCCCGCGCTGCGTCGTCTCATCGATTCGCCCCGCCACGACGTCATTGCCGTGCTGACCAGGCCCGACGCCGCGTCGGGTCGCCGGGGCAAGCCGGAACCGTCGCCGGTGGCTCGCGAAGCGCTCGAGCGGGGCATCCCGGTGCTGCGTCCGTCGCGCCCCAACTCCCCGGAGTTCGTCGCCGAACTGTCGGAACTGGCACCGCAGTGCTGCGCGGTCGTGGCCTATGGCGCGCTGCTCAGCCGGGAGCTGCTTGCGGTGCCGCCGCACGGGTGGGTCAACCTGCACTTCTCCCTGCTGCCGGCCTGGCGCGGTGCGGCGCCGGTGCAGGCGGCGATCGCCGCGGGGGACGCGATCACCGGCGCCACCACGTTCCAGATCGAGCCGAGCCTGGACTCCGGACCGGTGTACGGGGTGGTCACCGAGACCATCCGGCCGACCGACACCGCCGGTGATCTGCTTGCGCGGCTTGCGGATTCGGGCGCCGCATTGCTGTCCACCACGCTGGACGGCATCGAAGACCGGACGCTGACGCCACGCCCGCAACCGGTCGAAGGGGTGAGCATGGCGCCGAAAATCACCGTCGAGCAGGCCCGGGTGCGTTGGGACCTGCCGGCTCAGGTGGTCGAGCGGCGCATCCGGGCCGTCACGCCGAACCCCGGCGCTTGGACCCTGATCGGGGACCTGCGCGTCAAAATCGGCCCCGTGCAATCAGATTCGTCAGCCGAGCCGCTGCCGCCCGGTGCGATCCGGGCCGACCGCAAACGCGTATGGATCGGCACCGCTTCGGAACCGGTGCGGTTGGGGGAGATTCAGCCGCCCGGTAAGAAACCGATGAACGCCGCTGACTGGGCCCGCGGGGCCCGGCTCGACCCCGCGATCCGGGCGTCATGAGGCCCGGCCAGGACAAGCCGCACCGGAATCGGCCCGACCGCAAACCCTCGCGGCAGGGCCCGCAGAACCGAGCCCGGGGACCCCGCCGCAAGCCGCTGGATCCCGCCCGGCGCGCCGCGTTCGACGCGTTGCGAGCGGTCAGCGAGCGCAACGCCTACGCCAATCTGGTGCTGCCGGCGCTGCTGCGCGAGCGCGGAATCACCGGTCGTGACGCCGCTTTCGCCACCGAACTCACCTACGGCACCTGCCGCGCCCGGGGCCTGCTCGACGCCGTCATCGGCGCTGCCGCCGGGCGGGCGCCAGACACCATCGACCCGGTGCTGCTCGAGCTGCTTCGGCTGGGCAGCTATCAATTGCTGCGCACCCGGGTGGACGCCCACGCCGCGGTATCCACCACCGTCGATCAGGCTGGCATCGAATTCGATTCGGCGCGAGCAGGTTTCGTCAACGGCGTGCTACGCACCATCGCGGGCCGGGACGAGGAATCCTGGGTGACCGAACTGGCGCCCCGCAACGATCCGGTCGGGCACGCGGCGTTCGTGCACGCGCACCCTCGCTGGATCGCCCAGGCCTTCACCGACGCGCTCGGCGCCGCGGCCGGTGAACTGGATGCCGTGCTGGCCAGTGATGACGAACGGCCGCAGGTGCATCTGGCGGCCCGCCCCGGGGTGCTCACCGCCGCGGCGCTGGCCGACGCCGTCGGCGGCACCGTCGGCCGGTACTCGCCGTACGCGGTGTATCTGCCCGGCGGAGACCCGGGCGGGCTGGCGCCGGTCCGGGACGGCCAGGCTCTCGTTCAAGACGAAGGCAGCCAGTTGGTGGCACAAGCCGTGACGCTGGCTCCGGTCGACGGGGATGCCGGCCGCTGGCTTGATCTGTGCGCCGGACCAGGGGGCAAGACCGCGCTGCTGGCGGCCCTGGGGACGCCGGCCGGGGCCACTGTGACCGCGGTGGAGCCGGCACCGCATCGCGCGGATCTGGTGGCCGAGAACACCCGCGGGCTGCCCGTCGAGGTGGTGCGGGTCGACGGGCGCGTCAGCGATCTGGAACCGGGTTTCGACCGGGTGCTGGTCGACGTCCCGTGCACCGGGTTGGGTGCGCTGCGGCGTCGGCCGGAGGCGCGCTGGCGGCGGCAGCCGTCGGACGTGCCCGCGCTGGCCAAGCTACAGCGCGAGCTGCTGGCGGCCGCGATCTCGCTGACCCGGCCAGGCGGCCTGGTGCTGTATGCGACCTGCTCGCCGCACCTGGCCGAGACGGTGGGAGTGGTCGCCGACGCGCTGCGCCGGCACCCGGTGGAAGCACTGGACACCCGGCCGCTGTTCGAGCCGGCCGGGGACCTCGGGGCGGGGCCCTACGTGCAGCTGTGGCCGCACCGACACGGCACCGACGCTATGTTCGCAGCCGCGCTGCGCCGCCAGTAGTGTGTCGCTCATGTCTGGTATGGGGGGACCGCCCCTGATCGCGCCGTCGATGCTGGCAGCGGACTTCGCTCGGCTCGCCGATGAAGCCGCTGCGGTGCGGGGCGCCGACTGGTTGCACGTCGACGTGATGGACGGCCACTTCGTGCCGAACCTGACCATCGGGTTGCCGGTGGTGGAGAGTCTGCTGACGCACACCGACATCCCGGTGGACTGCCACCTGATGATCGAGAATCCGGACCGCTGGGCGCCGCCGTACGCCGAAGCCGGCGCGTACAACGTCACCTTCCATGCCGAGGCCACCGACAACCCGACCGGGGTCGCCCGGGACATCCGGGCCGCGGGGGCCAAGGCCGGGATCAGCGTCAAACCCAAGACGCCGCTGGGCCCGTATCTGGACATCCTGCCGCAGTTCGACACCCTGCTGATCATGTCCGTCGAACCCGGTTTCGGCGGGCAGAGCTTCATCCCGGAGGTGCTCAGCAAGGTGCGCACGGTCCGCAAGATGGTCGATGCGGGGGAGTTGCGCATTCTGGTCGAGATCGACGGCGGCATCAACGAGGACACCATCGAAGCCGCGGCCGAGGCGGGCGTCGACTGCTTCGTGGCGGGGTCGGCGGTCTACGGCGCCGACGATCCGGCCGCCGCGGTCGCAGCCCTGCGGCGTCAAGCCAGTCTGGCGTCCCCCCATCTGCGGGAAGTGAGCGGCTCGTGAGCAGCGTCGAGCAGGTCAAGAGCATCGAAGAAGCCATGCGCCTCGCGATCGAGCACTCCTACCAGGTCAAGGGCACCACTTATCCGAATCCGCCGGTCGGGGCTGTGATCGTCGACCAGGAGGGGCGGGTGGTCGGTGTCGGCGCCACGCAGCCGGCCGGCGGCGACCACGCGGAGGTCATTGCGCTGCGCCGGGCCGGCGGTTTGGCCGCCGGGGGCATCGCGGTGGTCACCATGGAGCCGTGCAACCACTTCGGCAAAACGCCGCCCTGCGTGAACGCGCTCATCGAAGCGCGGGTGGGCACGGTGATCTTCGGAGTCAACGACCCGAACGGCATCGCCGGTGGCGGTGCGGGACGGCTGACGGCGGCGGGGGTACAGGTGCGCTCGGGCATCATGGCCGACCACGTGGCCGCCGGCCCGTTGCGGGAATGGTTGCACAAACAGCGCACCGGACTCCCGCACGTGACCTGGAAATACGCCACCAGCATCGACGGCCGCAGCGCCGCCGCCGACGGATCCAGCCAGTGGATCAGCAGTGAGGCCGCCCGCGCGGATCTGCACCGTCGACGCGCCCTGGCCGACGCGATCATCGTCGGCACGGGCACCGTGCTCGCCGATGATCCGGCTCTCACCGCCCGGCTGCCCGACGGTTCGCTGGCTCCGCAGCAGCCGTTGCGGGTGGTGGTCGGCAAGCGGGAAATACCGCCGGAGGCCAAGGTGCTCAACGACGATTCACGCACGATGGTGATCCGCACCAACGACCCCGTCGAGGTGCTGCGGGCATTGTCCGACCGCACCGATGTGCTGCTGGAAGGCGGCCCGACGCTGGCCGGCGCGTTTCTGCGGGCCGGTGCGATCAACCGGATCCTGGCCTACGTCGCGCCGATCCTGCTGGGCGGTCCGGTGACGGCGGTCGACGACGTCGGCGTGACCAGCATGGCGCACGCGATGCGCTGGCAGTACGACAGCGTCGAGCAGGTCGGCCCGGACCTGCTGCTCAGCCTGGTGGCTCGGTAGCGACAGACGGCTGCGGCTCGGCGACCGGCTGCTCGATGGCTTCCGGTTCCTGCTCGTCCGCGTGCTCGCCGCGGCGGCTGATCAGCAGCCCCAGCAACGCCCCGAGCACACAGATCGCCACGGTGACCGTGAAGATGTCCCCGTACATCCTTTCGAATGCCTGCCGCGACTGGTCACCCTTGAGGGCCGCCACCTCCAACGGTGGCGTGTCGCTGGGGATCTTCGGGAAGCCGGCAAGGATCTGGTTGAACCGATAGAGACCCCACGCGGTCAATGCGGCCACACCGATCAGCATGCCGGTCATGCGCGCCACGACCACCGACGCCGAAGCGATGCCGTGCTGAGCAGCTGGAACCACCCGCAGTGCGGCCGAGGACAGCGGACCGATCACCAATCCCAGCCCCAGGCCGGCCACCAACAGGTCGGTGTGTACCGCGGGCAACGAAAACAGCCCGAAGATGCTGTGCTGCTTGGACATCAGATCGCCTCGCCAGAACGAGATCAGCCAGTATCCCGCGCCGGCGATCAGCAATCCGACAAAGGCCACGATGCGGTCGCCGACGCGGGTGGCGACCCAGCCGCCGAGCAATGCCCCGATCGGTAGGGCGATCAAGAACCACAGCAACAGGCCCGCCGCGCTGATCTGGTCCATCCCGAGCACGCCCTGGCCGAACAACTCCACGTTCACCAGCGTCACCATCAGCGCCGCGCCAGCACAGACCGAGGTACCCAGTGCGGCCAGGAATGGCCGGAAGTGCACCCCGGCCGGTTCGATCAGGCGGGTCTTGGCCCGCCATTCCCAAACGAAAAACAACACTCCCACCACGACCGCGCCGATCACCAACGGGATTCCGTAGCTCGGCAGCACCTGGTGGCCATCGGGATTGGGGTTGTACAACCCGATCACCGCGAGACCCAACGCGAGGGCCAGCAGCAAGCCACCGACCACGTCGACTTTCTGCGGATCAGTGCTGCGATCGTGCGACGGCAGGCTGAAGTGGATCATCACCATCGCGATCAGCGTCAGCGGCACGTTGACCCAGAACACGTCGCGCCAGTCGTGGAACAACCACACGATGAAGATGCCGTAGAGCGGACCCAGCACGCTGCCGAGTTCCTGCGCGGCACCGATACCGCCCAGGACTCCGGCCCGGTTCCGTTCCGCCCACAGGTCGGCGCCCAGCGCCAGCGTGACCGGCAACAAGGCACCGCTGGCGATGCCCTGAATCGTGCGGCCGACGATGAGGATGTAGAACGCCCGGTTGGGATTGGGATCGACCATGTACTCGCCGAACTCCGGATTCCAGTTGCCGAGCGCCACCGACAGCGCGGTCACCACCGAGCCGACGATGAACAAGGCCAGGCTGGCCTGCAAGACGAACTTGCGCCCGAACCGGTCGGAAGCCCGGCCCAGCAGCGGCATCGCCGCGATATAGCCCAACAGATACAGCGTCACGATCCAGGTGATCCGCTGCAGTTGGTTCAGCGGGATGCCGACGCTGTTCATGATGTCGCGCATGATGGTCACCACGACATAGGTGTCGAGGGCCCCCAGCAGCACCGCGAGGCTGCCCGCGGTGATCGCGACTCTGCGTCCTGTTTGCGTGATCATGAGCCCTCCGGCTTCGTGACCTGGACCTGTTGGCCCCAGTTGGACAACGTCATCTGCACCGAATTACCCGGGGTGCGTTCCAGTTTGGCTTGTGCCAGTTGATGATCGCCGTTCTCCTGTATCCACAGCGTGGTCGGGACCGGCCCGCTGGCGCTGAACGGCGGCGCAATCGCATTGACGGCCTCGGCGCTGACCTTTCCGCTGATGCGGATGGTCGGCTGGTTGTTGATGTTGTCGCGACCCTCGCCTTTGGCGTCGGTGAAGTTCGCGAGCACGTTGGCCACACCTTTGTCCTGACTCAGGATCTGCGATGGGTCGTAGATGTCGGACGCCTTGCCGAATGGGGTCCAGTTGTTCGGCGTCAGGGCGGCGTACAGGATCCCGTCGTAGACGACGAAGTCGGCGTCGATATTGGAACCGGCGAATGTGAGCTTGACGTTCCCCTTGGCCGCGGTGGGCTCGGTGTTCAGGTCACCGGACAGCGAGTTGATGGACAGCCCCGGGATCTTCCCGTTCACCGTCAGCACGATGTGCGCGCTCTTCACCGATTTACTGGCTTCGGTGGCCTGCTTGACCAACGTAGTGGGGTCGGGAAGCGGCCCGCCTTTGGCCTTCTTGCTGATCGTGCACCCCGAGACGAGCGTGATGGCGACGCTCAGGACGGCGAGGACGGCTAAGAGTCGTCGGGGGGTTTGCATAAGTTGCATCGTAGAGGGTGAGGATCGACTGCCCTGGGAGCCAGGCAGGTGCAGGGGTGACTCAACAGTCATTAACCTGGTGCGATGTTCACCGGAATTGTCGAGGAACTCGGAGAGGTGACCGGGCGAGATGCGCTGGCCGAAGCCGCGCGACTGATCATCCGCGGTCCCGTCGTCACCGCCGATGCCGGCCATGGCGATTCGATCGCCGTCAACGGGGTGTGCCTGACTGTGGTCGAGGTCCTGTCCGACGGCCGGTTCAGCGCCGACGTGATGGCCGAGACGCTGAACCGCTCCAATCTCGGTGAGTTGCGGCCCGGGAGCCGGGTGAATCTCGAGCGCGCCGCGGCGGTGAACAGCCGCCTGGGCGGGCACATCGTGCAAGGCCATGTGGACGGGACCGGCGAGATCGTGTCCCGTACGCCCTCCGAGCACTGGGAAGTGGTGCGGGTGCGGATGCCGGCCGCGGTCGCCCGCTATGTGGTGGAGAAGGGTTCGATCACCGTCGACGGCATCTCGCTCACCGTGTCCGGGCTGGGCGCCGACCCGTATGACTGGTTCGAGGTGTCCCTGATTCCAACGACGCGCGAGCTGACCACCTTGGGCACCTCGCCGGTCGGTACCCAGGTGAATCTTGAGGTGGACGTGATCGCGAAATACGTCGAGCGGCTGCTGCAGCGCGCCAACGACTCCACCAGCGCCTGACATTCGGCGAAATCACCTGGATGAGTGGTATCGCTCACAATTCGCGTCGGGACGGCCGCGTGCAGGCAGGCTGGTCAGCCACGGGCAATAACTGGGGCCGCGCGGTGGTTCATACTGAATGCAGTAGCGGGTCTCAAAGCAAGGTGACAACGATGACGAGGTTGGACTCCGTCGAACGGGCGGTTGCCGACATTGCGGCGGGCAAGGCCGTCGTCGTCATCGACGACGAGGATCGGGAGAACGAAGGCGATCTGATCTTCGCCGCGGAGAAGGCCACCCCCGAACTCGTCGCGTTCATGGTCCGCTACACCTCGGGTTATCTGTGTGTGCCGCTGTCCGGCGAAATCTGCGACCGGTTGGGCCTGCTGCCGATGTACGCCGTGAACCAGGACAAGCACGGCACCGCTTACACCGTCACGGTAGATGCGAGAAACGGTGTGGGAACGGGGATTTCAGCTTCGGACCGAGCCACCACCATGCGGCTGCTGGCCGACCCGGCAAGTATCGCAGAGGATTTCACCCGCCCGGGCCACGTCGTTCCGTTGCGGGCCAAAGACGGTGGCGTGTTGCGGCGCCCGGGCCACACCGAGGCTGCGGTGGACCTGGCCCGGATGGCCGGACTGCAGCCCGCCGGAGCGATCTGCGAGATCGTCAGCCAAAAAGACGAGGGCTCGATGGCCCAGACCGACGAGCTGCGGGTGTTCGCCGACGAACACCAGCTCGCCCTGATCACCATCGCCGACCTGATCGAGTGGCGGCGCAAACACGAGAAGCACATCCAGCGCATCGCCGAGGCCAGGATCCCGACCCGGCACGGTCAGTTCCGGGCGATCGGCTACGCCAGCATCTACGAGGACGTCGAGCATGTCGCGCTGGTTCGCGGCGATATCGCGGGACCGACCGCCGAGGGTGACGACGTGCTGGTGCGGGTGCACTCGGAATGCCTGACCGGTGACGTGTTCGGCTCACGCCGGTGCGACTGCGGGCCCCAGCTGGATGCGGCGATGGCCATGGTCGCCCGCGAGGGACGCGGCGTGGTGCTCTATATGCGGGGGCACGAAGGCCGTGGCATCGGTCTGATGCACAAACTGCAGGCCTACCAGCTGCAGGACGCCGGCGAGGACACCGTCGATGCCAATCTGAAGCTCGGATTGCCCGCCGATGCAAGGGATTACGGCATCGGGGCGCAGATCCTCGTCGATCTCGGGGTGCGTTCCATGCGGCTGCTGACGAATAATCCCGCCAAGCGCGTCGGGCTGGACGGCTACGGGCTGCACATCATCGAGCGGGTGCCGCTGCCGGTGCGGGCCAACGCCGAGAACATTCGCTACTTGATGACCAAGCGAGACAAGATGGGCCACGACCTGGCCGGTCTGGACGACTTCCACGAGTCTGTGCATCTGCCGGGTGAATTCGGCGGTGCTCTGTGAGCGTGCGCAAATGAGCGCCCAATGAGCGGTGGTGCCGGGGTTCCCGACATGCCAGTGGTGGACGCCTCGGGTGTACGGCTGGCGATCGTGGCCAGCACCTGGCACACCCAGATCTGCGACGCACTGCTGGCCGGTGCCCGCAAGGTGGCCACCGATTCCGGTATCGACAATCCCACGGTGGTGCGGGTGCTCGGTGCCATCGAGATCCCGGTCGTCGCACAGGAGTTGGCCCGCAGCCATGACGCTGTGGTGGCGCTCGGTGTCGTGATTCGCGGTCAGACACCGCATTTCGACTATGTCTGCGACGCCGTGACCCAGGGCCTGACGCGGGTGTCGCTGGATGCTTCCACCCCGGTGGCCAACGGGGTACTGACCACCAACACCGAGGAGCAGGCACTGGATCGCGCCGGGCTGCCCACCTCGGCCGAGGACAAGGGCGCCCAAGCCGCCGCCGCGGCTCTGACCACCGCCCTTACCCTGCGTGAGTTGCGGGCACAATCGTGACGACCGCCCACGAAACCGAGACCTGGGACCTGGTCTGCCGTCCCCGGCTGACGCCGCTGTTCGCTTACGTCGCGGCCGTTGTCATCCTGGCCGCCCACATCGTGGTCGGTCTGATGCTGAAAATCGGATCCACCGGCGTGGTCTTTCAGACGGCCGACCAGGTGGCCATGTGGGTGCTGGGCGTGGTGCTGGCCGGCGCCGTGTTGCTGTTGACCCGCCCGCGGTTGCGGGTCGGGCCGGCCGGAATTTCGGTGCGAAACCTGTTGGGAGACAGGCTGGTTCGGTGGCCAGACTTGGTCGGCGTGTCCTTCCCCGCCGGTAGCCGCTGGGCCAGGATCGACCTGCCCGACGACGAGTACATCCCGGTGATGGCGATCCAGGCGGTGGACAAGGAGCGTGCGGTCGACGCGATGGACGCCGTCCGCGAGCAGTTGGCGCGCGATCGACCTGACTTACCTACCCGCTGATGCATCGGCTCCGCCGGACTGGGGCGGCCGCCGTCCTGCTGGTCAGCGGCGTGCTGGTGGGTGCCTGCAGCCAACCACGTCCGGCGGCGCGTGACCTGCTATTGCAGGACGGAGCGCAAACACCGCGACCCGGGCGCCGGCGAAGTGGCGTGGCGGGCGTTCAGCGAAGTCTCCGGCCGTTGCCCATTTTTCTGACGGTCCGGCCCGACCACTAGCCTGGTTACGTGCCAGATCCCGCTTCATACCGTCCCGCGCCCGGGTCCATCCCGGTCGAGCCGGGCGTGTACCGGTTCCGGGATACGCATGGCCGCGTCATCTATGTCGGCAAGGCCAAGAGCCTGCGCAGCCGCCTGACGTCGTACTTCGCCGACATCTCGAGCCTGCATCCACGGACCCGGCAGATGGTGACCACCGCCGCCAAGGTGGAGTGGACGGTGGTCAACACCGAGGTCGAGGCGCTGCAGCTGGAGTACAACTGGATCAAGGAATTCGATCCGCGCTTCAACGTCCGTTACCGCGACGACAAGTCGTACCCGGTGCTGGCGGTCACCCTCAACGAAGAATTCCCCCGGCTCATGGTGTATCGCGGGCCGCGGCGTAAGGGAGTGCGGTATTTCGGGCCCTACTCGCACGCCTGGGCGATCCGGGAGACGCTGGACCTGCTCACCCGGGTGTTCCCCGCGCGCACCTGTTCGGCCGGAGTGTTCAAGCGGCACAACCAGATCGACCGTCCCTGCCTGCTGGGTTACATCGACAAGTGCTCGGCGCCCTGTGTGGGCCGGGTGAGCGCGGACCAACACCGGCAGATCGTGATGGACTTCTGCGACTTCCTGTCCGGCAAGACCGACCGGTACGCCCGCGAACTGGAACAGCAGATGCACGCGGCCTCCGATCAACTCGACTTCGAGCGCGCGGCCCGGCTGCGCGACGACCTGGGCGCGCTCAAGCGAGCCATGGAGAAGCAGGCCGTGGTGTTCGGCGACGGCACCGACGCCGACGTGGTGGCCTTCGCCGATGACGAGCTGGAGGCCGCGGTGCAGGTCTTCCACGTCCGCGGCGGCCGGGTTCGAGGTCAGCGCGGCTGGATCGTGGAGAAATCCGCCGACCCCGGCGATACCGGGGCCGAGCAGTTGGTCGAGCAGTTCCTCACCCAGTTCTACGGGGAGCAGGCCGAATTGGGCGGCGCGGCAGACGAATCGGTCAACCCGGTGCCGCGCGACGTGCTGGTGCCGTGCCTGCCGTCCAATCACGACGAGCTGGCCAGCTGGCTGTCCGGGCTGCGCGGCGCCAAGGTCTCACTGCGGGTGCCGCGCCGTGGCGACAAGCGTGCGCTGGCCGAGACCGTGCAACGCAACGCCAAAGAGGCACTGCAGCAACACAAGTTGAAGCGTGCCGGCGACTTCAACGCCAGATCGGCTGCCCTGCAGAACATCCAGGAAGCGCTGGGCTTGGCCGAGGCCCCGCTGCGTATCGAGTGTGTCGACATCAGCCATGTGCAGGGCACCGACGTCGTCGGCTCCCTGGTGGTCTTCGAGGACGGCCTGCCACGCAAGTCGGACTACCGGCACTTCGGCATCCGGGAGGCCGCGGGCCAGGGGCGCTCGGACGACGTGGCCTCGATCGCCGAAGTCACCCGGCGCCGGTTCTGGCGGCACCTCAACGAGCAGAAGGGCCCTAATCTGCTGACCGCAGAGGGTAAGTCGCGCCGGTTCGCTTATCCGCCCAACCTGTACGTCGTCGACGGCGGGGCGCCGCAGGTCAACGCGGCCAGCGCGGTGCTGGAAGAGTTGGGCATCACCGACGTCGCGGTGATCGGGCTGGCCAAGCGGCTGGAAGAGATCTGGGTGCCCTCGGAGCCGGACCCGATCATCATGCCGCGCAACAGCGAAGGTCTCTACCTGCTGCAGCGGGTCCGCGACGAGGCGCACCGGTTCGCGATCGCCTACCATCGCAGCAAACGATCCAAGCGGATGACGGCATCGGCGCTGGACTCCGTGCCCGGATTGGGCGAGCACCGCCGCAAGGCACTGGTCACCCACTTCGGGTCGATTGCCCGCCTCAAGGAGGCAACCGTCGACCAGATCACCGCCGTACCCGGTATCGGCGTGGCAACCGCAACCGCCGTCCTGGAGGCCCTTGCACCGACACCGCAACCGGACCCAGCGGGAGCCGAGGAATGACGAACGAGGACGTCCCGGCCGGCATCGACGTCGTCCTGGTGACCGGTCTGTCCGGTGCCGGACGCGGTACCGCCGCCAAGGTGCTCGAGGACCTCGGTTGGTATGTGGCCGACAACCTGCCGCCCCAATTGATCACGCGCATGGTCGATTTCGGGTTGGCGGCGGGCTCGCGGATCACCCAGCTCGCGGTGGTGATGGATGTGCGGTCACGCGGGTTCACCGGAGATCTGGACGAGGTGCGCAACGAACTTGCCACCCGCAACATCCGGCCTCGCGTGGTGTTCATGGAGGCATCCGACGACATGCTGGTGCGCCGCTACGAACAGAACCGGCGCAGCCACCCGCTACAGGGCGAGCAGACCCTGGCCGAAGGCATCGCGGCCGAACGCCGGATGCTCGCCCAGGTGCGGGCCACCGCGGACCTGATCATCGACACCTCGACCCTGTCGGTGCGGGGGCTTCGGGAAAGCATCGAGCGGGCCTTCGGCAGCACCGGCGGCGCGACCACCAGCGTCACCGTCGAGTCGTTCGGGTTCAAGTACGGGCTGCCGATGGACGCCGACATGGTGATGGACGTCCGCTTCCTGCCCAACCCGCACTGGGTCGACGAACTGCGGCCGCTGACCGGCCAGCACGGGCCGGTGCGCGACTATGTCCTGCGCCAGCCCGGCGCGGCCGAGTTCCTCGAGACCTACCATCGATTGCTGTCGCTGGTGGTCGAGGGCTACCGGCGGGAGGGGAAGCGGTATATGACGGTCGCCATCGGGTGCACCGGGGGTAAGCACCGCAGCGTGGCGATCGCGGAAGCATTGATGGCGCTGCTGCGATCCGATCCCCAGCTGACGGTCCGGGCACTGCACCGGGATCTGGGTCGCGAATGAGCTCCCCGGTAAGCCAGAGCATCGTCGCGCTGGGCGGCGGACACGGCCTGTACGCGACGCTGTCGGCCGCCCGCCGGTTGACGCCCTACGTCACTGCGGTCGTGACGGTCGCCGACGACGGCGGCTCATCGGGCCGGTTGCGCAGCGAATTGGACGTGGTGCCGCCCGGAGATCTGCGGATGGCGTTGGCGGCGTTGGCATCCGACAGTCCGTACGGGCGGTTGTGGGCGACGATCCTGCAGCACCGCTTCGGTGGCAACGGCGCCCTGGCCGGGCATCCGATCGGCAACCTGCTGCTGGCGGGCCTGTCCGAGGTGCTGGCCGATCCGGTCGCTGCCCTGGACGAGATCGGACGCATCCTCGGCGTCAAGGGCCGGGTGCTGCCGATGTGCCCGATCGCGTTGCAGATCGAGGCCGACGTCTCCGGTCTAGAGTCGGATCCGCGGATGTTCCGGCTGATCCGCGGCCAGGTGGCCATCGCGTCCACCCCCGGCAAAGTGCGGCGGGTGCGGCTGCTGCCGGCCGACCCACCGGCCACCCGGCAGGCCGTCGACGCGATCCTGTCCGCCGACCTGGTGGTCCTGGGTCCCGGCTCGTGGTTCACCAGCGTGATTCCCCACGTCCTGGTACCCGGACTGGTCGAGGCGCTGCGGGCCACCGCCGCCCGCAAGGCGCTGGTGCTCAATCTGGTGGCCGAACCGGGGGAGACGGCGGGTTTCTCGGTCGAACGCCATCTGCACGTGCTGGCCCAGCACGCCCCGGGGTTCGCCGTCGACGACATCATCATCGACGCCGAACGGGTGCCCAGTGATCGGGAACGGGACCAACTGCGGCGCACCGCAACCCTGCTACAGGCCGAGGTCCACTTCGCCGATGTGGCCCGACCTGGTACACCTTTACATGACCCGGGCAAGCTGGCGGCAGTCCTGGAGGCGGTGCGGGTGCGCGGCGGCAGCCCGGCGGTGCCCCCGGTCACTGCCACCGGAGAGATGCCGATCGACGGTGGGCGTCAAGAGACTGGCGTGCAGGGAGCGGGCGGCAACGGACCGAGGGGTGACGACGCGTGGCGATGACGACCGAAGTCAAGGACGAGCTGAGCCGTCTGGTAGTCAAGTCGGTCAGCGCGCGACGCGCGGAAGTCACCTCCCTGCTGAGGTTCGCCGGCGGATTGCACATCGTGGCCGGCCGCGTGGTCGTCGAGGCTGAGGTGGATCTCGGCAGCATCGCGCGTCGGCTGCGCAAGGACATCTTCGACCTGTATGGCTACAACGCGGTGGTGCATGTGTTGTCGGCCAGCGGGATTCGCAAGAACACCCGTTACGTGCTGCGGGTCGCCAGCGACGGTGAGGCGCTGGCACGTCAGACCGGGCTGCTCGACATGCGCGGCCGTCCGGTGCGCGGGCTGCCGGCCCAGGTCGTCGGCGGCAGCATCGCCGACGCCGAGGCCGCCTGGCGCGGAGCATTTCTGGCACACGGCTCGTTGACCGAACCGGGTCGCTCCTCGGCGCTGGAAGTCAGCTGCCCGGGGCCGGAGGCCGCGCTCGCGCTGGTCGGTGCCGCACGTCGGCTCGGCGTCAGCGCCAAGGCCCGCGAAGTGCGGGGCGCCGACCGCGTGGTGGTGCGCGACGGCGAGGCGATCGGTGCCCTCCTGACCAGGATGGGCGCTCAGGACACCCGGTTGATCTGGGAGGAGCGCCGGCTGCGCCGCGAGGTCCGGGCCACCGCCAATCGGCTGGCGAATTTCGACGACGCCAACCTGCGCCGTTCGGCCCGCGCGGCGGTGGCCGCGGCGGCACGGGTGGAGCGGGCGCTGGAGATTCTGGGCGACACCGTTCCCGAGCATCTGGCCTCGGCCGGCCGGCTGCGGGTCGAGCACCGGCAGGCATCGCTCGAGGAACTCGGCCGACTGGCCGATCCGCCGATGACGAAAGACGCTGTGGCGGGCCGCATTCGCCGACTGCTGTCAATGGCCGACCGCAAGGCGAAGGTCGACGGCATCCCCGACACGGAGTCGGCGGTGACTCCGGACCTGCTCGAGGACGCCTGAGTTTCGCCCGCTGCGGGGTCGCGAGCCGAACCTGGCTGCGATTTCGGGTGCCTGATTTCGCCGTGTCGTTCGACTCGCGGCCAAGACTGGGTGGCTTCGCCGGGTGGACGAGCGCTACGGTCGGGGGATGAAACGGCTCTCGAGTGTTGACGCGGCGTTTTGGTCGGCCGAAACCGCAGGCTGGCATATGCACGTCGGTGCGCTGGCGATTTGCGATCCCAGCGACGCGCCCGACTACAGCTTCCAGCGACTGCGTGAATTGCTGATCGAGCGGCTACCGGAGATCCCGCAACTGCGCTGGAAGGTCACCGGGGCGCCGCTCGGCCTGGACCGGCCGTGGTTCGTCGAGGACGACGAACTCGACATCGACTTCCACGTCCGCCGCATCGGTGTGCCGGCTCCCGGCGGCCGGCGCGAGGTCGACGAACTCGTCGGCCGGCTGATGTCCTACAAGCTGGACCGCTCCCGGCCGCTGTGGGAACTGTGGGTCATCGAGGGCGTCAAAGGCGGACGCGTCGCCACCCTGACCAAGATGCACCACGCCATCGTCGATGGTGTCTCCGGTGCCGGGCTGGGTGAGATCCTGCTGGACATCACGCCCGAACCGCGGCCGCCCCAGAAGGAAACGGTCGGCTTCGTCGGGTTCACCATCCCGGGGCTCGAGCGGCGCGCGCTCGGCGCCCTGATCAACGTCGGCATCATGACCCCGTTCCGCATCGCCCGGTTGTTGGAACAGACGGTGCGGCAGCAGATCGCGGCGCTGGGCGTCACCAGGCCGTCGCGTTATTTCGACGCCCCCAAGACCCGGTTCAACGCGCCGGTGTCGCCGCACCGGCGGATCACCGGCACCCGCGTCGAGCTGGAGCGGGCCAAAAAGGTCAAGGACGCCTTCGGGGTCAAGCTCAACGACGTGGTGCTGGCGCTGGTGGCCGGTGCGGCTCGCGAATACCTGGAAAAGCACGACGAACTGCCCTACAAGCCGCTGATCGCGCAGATTCCGGTGTCCACCCGCACCGATGACAACCAATCGGATGTCGGCAACCAGATCAGCTCGATGACGGCGTCACTGGCGACCGACATCGACGACCCGGCCGAACGGCTGCGGGCGATTCACAAGAGCACGCAGAACGCGAAGGAAATGGCCAAGGCCCTCTCGGCGCACCAGATCATGGGGCTCACCGAGACGACGCCGCCCGGGCTGCTGCAACTGGCCGCCCGCGCGTACACCGCCAGCGGCCTGTCGCGCAACCTGGCACCGATCAACCTGGTCGTCTCCAACGTGCCCGGTCCGCCGATGCCGCTGTATATGGCCGGCGCCAAACTCGAATCGCTGGTGCCGCTCGGACCGCCGGTGATGGACGTCGCCCTGAACATCACCTGCTTCTCCTACCAGGGATACCTGGATTTCGGGTTTGTCACGACACCGGAAGTGGCCAACGACATCGACGAGATGGCCAAGGCGATCGAGCCCGCGCTGGCCGAGCTGGAGCGCGCGGCCGAGAAGTTGGACGACTAACCGACCTGACCGTTGGCTGACGGCGGATTCGTCACGTACACCCAGGACAGAAATCGGGCGACCGCGTCGGCGGCCTTGTGCGCCCGCGGCGAGCCGAAGATGTCGAATGCGTGCTGGGCGTTGGGCAACTCGGCGTAGGCCACCGGCGATTTCGATACCGCGCGCAGCTCCTCGACGAACTCCTGTGCCTCTTGGACCGGGATCAGTGAGTCGTCGGTCCCATGTAGGACGAAAAACGGTGGCGCGTCGGGCTTCACATAGCGGATCGGTGACGCGTCGACATAGATGTCGCGGTGCGTGCTGAATTTCTTTTTGACAACCAGCTTTTCGAGGATCTCGACGAATGCCGCGCGCCCCGGCGCGTCGGTGGAGAACCAGTCGTAGCGGCCGTAGAACGGCACCGCCGCCACCACCGATGTGTCGGCATCCTCGAAGCCGGGCTGGAACTTGGGGTCGTTCTCGGTCAGCGCCGCCAGCGCGGTCAGGTGACCGCCGGCCGAACCCCCGCTGATCGCAACGAAATTCGGGTCCCCGCCGTAGGCCGCGATGTTCTCCTTGACCCAGGCGAGCGCCCGCTTGACGTCCACGATGTGGTCGGGCCAGGTGTGCACCGGCGACACCCGGTAGTTCATCGACACGCACACCCAGCCCCGCGATACCAGTTGCGACATCAGGGGATAGGCCTGCGGGCGGCGCCATCCGATCATCCAGGCGCCGCCCGGCACCTGCAGCAGGACCGGTGCCTTGCCGTCGCGCTCCAGGTCGCGGCGCCGCCAGATGTCCGCCAGATTGGACCGCCCGTGCGGGCCGTAGCGGACGATGTTCTCCTTGTCGACGAACCGGCGTCGCGCCATGGTGGTGCGCAACGGCGGATTGCGCCGGCCGGTCTGAGTGGGTTGTGTCGGCAGGGCGGCGAGCTCTTCGGCGTAGTCGGGACCCAGCTGATCGGAAAGGGCGGCTTCCAGGACCGGCCCCGGGGTGACCAGTCCGCGGTACCCGATCACTCCGAGCATCGCCCAGGACGCGGCCGTCAGTGCCAGCGCCACTTTGCCTTTGGGCCCGGCGAAATCCCCGCGCCGGCCACGCCGCAGCGCGTCCAGCGCCGAGGCGGCGCCGTAGATCAGCGGCACTTCCGATGCCGGCCAGCCGAACCAGAACACCGTGGGGGAGGCGTACGGGTTACGGGTGAGTGGCCGTAATCCGTTGGCGGCGTTGACAACCTCTACCGCGGCGCGGGTCAGCGGCCGGGGCCGACGCAGTTCGCGCAATACCCGTCGGACGTTCATGAACCACTCACCCGGGCTTTCAGCTCGTTGCGCAGGATCTTGCCGGTGCTGCCGCGGGGCAGCTCGTCTAGCACCGTGATCGAGCGGGGGACCTTGTAGTTGGCGAGGTTTTCGCGGACGTGCTGCTTCAACGTTTCCTCGGTGGCCGAGGCGCCGGATTCCAGCACCACGAACGCTGCCAATCGTTGACCGTACTGCTCGTCGTCGACACCGATCACCGACGCCTCGGCAACCTCGGGATGACTCGCGAGGGTCTTCTCCACTTCGATCGGATAGATGTTCTCCCCGCCGGAGACGATCATCTCGTCGTCCCGGCCGACCACGAACAGTCGGCCGTTCTCGTCGAGGTAGCCGACATCCCCGGACGACATGAAACCGGCGTGGAAATCCTTTGTCTTGCCGGATGTATACCCGTCGAACTGCGTGTCGTTACGGACATAGATCGTGCCGACCTCGCCGGTTGGCAGTTCGTTGAAATCCGAGTCCAGGATGCGGACTTCGGTTCCGCCCGCAGGACGGCCGGCGGTGTCGGGGGCCGCACGCAGATCCTCGGGCGTGGCCGTCGCAATCATGCCGGCCTCGGTGGCGTTGTAGTTGTTGTAGATGACATCGCCGAACTGATCCATGAAGGCGATCACCACGTCCGGCCGCATCCGCGACCCCGAGGCGGCGGCGAACCGCAATGACCTTCCGCTGTAACGGTTGCGGACCTCGTCGGGCAGCTCCATGATTCGGTCGAACATCACCGGCACCACCGCAAGGCCGGTGGCCTGGTGACGGTCGATGAGCTCCAGCGTCGCTTCCGGGTCGAACTTGCGCCGGGTCACGATCGTGCACGCCATCGACGCGGCGAAGATCAACTGCGAGAACCCCCACGCGTGGAACATGGGCGCCACAATCACGACGGTCTCCTCGGTGCGCCACGGGGTGCGGTCCAGGATCGCCTTCAGCGTGCCCAGCCCGGCGCCGCCGCCAGACTGCTTGGCGCCCTTGGGGCTTCCGGTAGTGCCGGAGGTGAGCAGGATCATCTTGCCCTTGTTGCCGGTGCGCTCGGGACGCTGCCCGGCATGATCGGCGATGAGCTTCTCCACCGTCAGGCCTTGCGGCTCGTCGGCCCAGGCCAGAATGCGGGTGGCGTCGGACCGGTCGGTCATCGCGCGGTCGACCGTCGCGGTGAATTCCTCGTCGTAGATGACCGCGTCGACGCCTTCGCGGTTGACCACATCGGCCATCGCCGGACCGGCGAAGGACGTGTTGAGCAGCACCACATCGGAGCCGATGCGGTTGGAGGCCACCAGCGATTCGACAAAGCCGCGGTGGTTGCGGCACATGATGCCAATGACTTTCGGTTGCCCGGTCGGCAACTTCTGCAGGGCCGTGGCCAGTGCGTTGATTCGTTCGTCCAGCTGCCGCCAAGTCAGGGTGCCGAGCTCGTCTATCAAGGCCGGACGGTCCGGGCAGCGTTGGGCTGCTCCGGCGAAACCGACCGTCATCGCCATTCCCTCGCGGCGCATCGCCGCGGCCATCTTGACGTAGCGGTCGGGCCGCATGGGTGCGATCACCCGGGCGCGCCGGAACGTGTCGATGATGCCGAGGGCTTGTTCGAATCGAGATGCCATGGCTCAGCCCAGGATCGGGAATCGACGCTTGGCGGCCAGCTTGTTCAGCCCCTCCTGCATGACCGACCGCACGTGCTCGTCGACCTCGTCGACGTCGGGGTTTTCGCCGAATTGCGCTTTGATGTCGATCGGTTCCAGCACCTGCATCACGATCTTGGCGGGCAGCGGGAGGTTGGGCGGTATCGCGGCGCTGAACCCGAACGGGAACCCGAACGACAGGGGCAGGATGTCGCTGCGCACCAGTCGTTTCAGGCCCAGCCGCTGGGCCAGCCAGGTGCCGCGACTCAGGTACAGCTGGGTCTCCTGGCCGCCGATGCCCACCAGCGGCACGATCGGCACACCCGCTTCGATCGCGGTTCGCACGTACCCCTTGCGGCCGTTGAAATCAATGGTGTTCTCGGCAGTGGTGGGCCGATAGGCGTCGTAGTCACCGCCGGGGAAGACGACGACCACGCCCCCGGACCGCAGCGCCTGCGCGGCGTTCTCACGATTGGCCCGGATGTAGCCGGTCTTGCGGAAGAAGTCACCGGTAACACCCATGAAGAGGATGTCGTGGCTCAGCGTCAGGACGGGGCGGTCGAAGCCGAACTTGTCATAGAAGCCCATGCTGAAGATCGGGACGTCCATCGGGAACTGGCCGCCGGAGTGATTTGCCACCACCAGCGCTCCGCCGTCGGGAAACGAGTCCAGGCCGTGCACCTCGGCGCGGAAGTACGTCTTGAGGATGGGCCGCATCACGCTGATCAGGCGCTGGGTCAACCCAGGGTCGAACTTGCCGATGTCTCCGACGTCCAGGCTGTCGCTCTCGCTCACTGAGGCTCCCTCGGGCTATCCTCGCGGCCCCCTTGCCGTCGAGTCCCTAGATGGTAGCGACCAGCGTTTGCTCGGCGTAACAAAGGCGGCACCGAGCAAAGGCCTCCCATTGTTGCGCACGGGGGAGCACAGTTGGGGCAGCACAGCGAAGAAGGGACACGGGAATGACCGGAGTCGGCGCTCCACCCATTTCGGTGATCGTTCGGCGGATCGACAAATGTCGCGACCAGCTCATCGATGAGTTGTTCGAGAAGATGCGAGTGGAAATCCAGGGGCTCGACTACGACGCGCGGATGACTGATCTGTGGCGGGCGAGCCTCACCGAGAACTTCATCGCAGCCATCAACTATCTGGATCGGGATGCGCCCACGGCCCTGCTGGAGGCACCGCCGGCGGCGTTGGCATACGCTCGCGCGGCCGCGCAGCGCGACGTCCCCCTGGCGCCGCTGGTGCGCGCCCATCGGCTGGGGCTCGCCGCGTTCCTGGAGGTGGCGATGCGGCACGCGTCGGCGCTGGAGCCCGCGCAGCAAGCGCCCACGATCATCGAGCTGGTCAACCGCTCCGGTCGCCTTACCGACTTGGTTGCCGACCAGTTGATCGCAGCCTACGAGGCAGAACACGATCTTTGGCTGAGCCGCCGCGGCGGGCTGCAACAGCAATGGATCGGCGAATTGCTCGCCGGTGCGCCGGTTGACGTTTCGCGCGCCGAGCGGGCGTTGCGTTATCGGTTGGACGTCCGGCACATCGCCGCGGTGGCGTGGGTGCCGCCCACGGTGCCTGGGGCCGAGGTCGTGGCGTTGTTCGACGGGGTTCGCTCGCTGATCACCGGGGAACTCGGGTCGGCGGTGGATTCATTGATGGTGCCGACCGACGAGCATGAAGCCAGGCTCTGGTTTGCGCCGGGCCGACCGCTCGACGCCGCGCGGCTGCGTTTTGCGCTCGCGTCGGCGAAGCTTCCGGTGCGCCTGGCGTTCGGTCGGGTTGAGCAGGGGCTGCACGGCTTCCGTGCATCGATGGAGCAGGCCCAGCGAGCCAAGACGGTGGCCGTCGCCGGATGCGATCGGTTCGGCGACCGGGTCGTCTTCTACCGCGATCTCGTCCCAATAACCTTGATGGCCAACGATCTAGAGGAACTCCGCCGTTACGTCGGCGATGTCTTGAACGGCCTTGCCGTCGACGACGAGCGCGGCGAATGGTTACGTGAGACGCTGCGGCAGTTCCTGTCCCTGAATCGCAGCTACGTTGCCACCGCCCAGGCGATGACGCTGCACCGCAACACGATTCAGTACCGTGTCGGGCAGGCAATGGAATTGTCCGGACAGAGCTTCGACGACCCGGACGCGGTGTTCAGGGTGCAGGTGGCGCTAGAGGTGTGCCGGTGGATGGCTCCGGGGGTGCTGCGCGCGGCCAGGTAGCCGCAGTTTTGTGCCGCGCGCACGAACGCGAGCCCAAGCTTCGTTATCCCGGCACCTGGTCGGCAAACGGCACCCGTCGATATCGTGCTGGGCATGACCGCCGTTACAAGCAATTATCAACGGCCACATGAGTTTTCGCTGACACCGTGGCCCAACATCGACCGGGCCGACCGCAAGCACCCGAACGCCGACCATCGCCAGGCGGCGTACTTCGTCACCATGCTCACTGCGCACCTCCGTCGGATAGATCGCCGGATCGTCAGATGTCGCGCCGCTATCCATTCCGCCGAGGTGGCCGGTGACATCGAAAACATCCATGGATTTCGCGGCTTGCTCGAAGACGAGCAGCAGGAGCGCGAGGCTGTCGAAGTCTGGCTGGGCAACCTCCGGCGGCGCTTTTGCTCGCCCGGCGGCGGCGAGCTGCCCTGAGCCCTCTGCGGGCGCGGATCTCGGGCAACCACCCGTTGAGCCGGTGGGCCGTCTGCAGGGCATCTGAGGGGTAGCCTGCAGGCGATTCCGCCGGTAACGGGCTGGGAAATGGTCCGCGTCCGTACGAGTACGGCTGGGCTGCCGCGGGTATTGCCACGCCGGATAGATTTGGACTCGCCGAAGTTTCCGAACAAGAAGCGAGGTCGCCATGGGATTCATGTCACCGGACCTTCCTGATGTCGACCGTGACAGCTGGCCGACGCTGCCTCGGGCGACCCGATTGCAGGTGGTGACCCGGCATTGGGCGGAGAACGGATTCGGCACGCCGTACGCGGTCTACCTGCTCTACCTGCTCAAGATCGTCCTCTACGTGGCGGTCCCCGCGGCCATCATTTCGCTGACGCCCGGGTTGGGCGGGCTGGGCCGGATCGGCGAGTGGTGGACGCAGCCGATCGTGTATCAGAAGGCCATCATCTTCACTCTGCTGTTCGAAGTCCTGGGGCTGGGCTGTGGCTCGGGTCCGCTCACCGGGCGGTTCATGCCGCCGATCGGCGGTGCCTTGTACTGGTTGCGCCCGAAGACAATTCGGCTTCCGCCGTGGCCCGGCAAGGTTCCGTTCACCAGTGGCGACTCCCGCAGCGTCGTCGACGTCGTGCTGTACGCGGTCGTCTTGCTCGGCGCGGTGTGGGCGCTGCTGGCTCCTGGCGACGGGCCGGTGACCGGCGCCGGTGACGTCGGATTGCTCAACCCGCTCCTGGTCGTCCCGACGATCGTCGCGCTGGCGCTGCTGGGATTACGCGACAAGACCGTCTTTTTGGCCGCCCGCGGCGAGCACTACTGGCTCAAGCTGTTCGTGTTCTTCTTCCCGTTCGCCGACCAGGTCGCGGCCTTCAAGCTCATCATGCTGCTGCTGTGGTGGGGTGCCGCGACCTCCAAACTCAATCACCATTTCCCTTACGTCGTGTCGGTGATGACGAGCAACAACGCCCTGCTGCGCAGCAGGCTGTTCAATCCGGTCAAACGCCGGATGTACCGCGACCACGTCAACGACCTGCGGCCGACCATCATCCCTAAGCTGATGGCCCACGTCGGCGGTACCACAGCGGAATTCATCGTGCCGACGGTGCTGGTGTTCATCGCCGGAGACCAGCCCTGGCGGTGGTTCCTCATCGGGTTCATGGTGGTCTTCCACCTCAACATCCTGTCCAACCTCCCGATGGGAGTTCCGTTGGAGTGGAACGTTTTCTTCATCTTCTCGCTGTTCTATCTGTTCGGCCATTACGGCTCCATCCGGGCCATCGACCTGAAATCGCCGCTGTTGCTGGCCTTGGTGCTTATCTCGGCGACCGTCGCGGTGGTGGGCAACTTCTTCCCCGAGAAGATCTCGTTCCTGCCGAGCATGCGGTACTACGCCGGCAACTGGGCCACCAGTGTGTGGTGCTTCCGCGAGGGCGCCGAGGACAAGATCGAGGCCAACGTCGTGAAAAGCTCTGCGCTGGTGGTCAATCAGTTGGCCAAGCTCTACGACGATGCGACCGCCGAGATCATGGCCGACAAGACTGCCGCGTTCCGGGCCATGCACACACACGGACGCGCGCTCAACGGCTTGCTGCCCCGCGCGATCGACGACGAGTCCGCCTACAAGATCCGGGAGGGAGAAATCGTGGCCGGCCCGCTGGTCGGCTGGAACTTCGGCGAGGGCCACCTGCACAACGAACAGCTGCTGGAAGCGGTCCAGCGGCGGTGCAACTTCGCCGAGGGTGAGGTTCGCGTGATCGTCCTGGAAGGCCAGCCGATCCATATTCAGAAGCAGTGGTACCGGATTTTGGACGCCAAGACCGGATTGATCGAGTCCGGCTATGTCGAGGTGGCCGACATGCTCAGTCGCCAACCTTGGCCGGAGCCCGGTGATGAGTTCCCGGTGCACATCACCACCGAGCCCGTCGTGCACGGCACCTCATGACCACCTCATGACCAGGGCCGTTGTCGTCGGCGCCGGGCCCAACGGTCTGGCCGCGGCGATCCACCTGGCCCGGCAGGGCATCGAGGTCCAGGTGCTGGAAGCCCAAGATGCGATCGGCGGCGGAGCGCGCTCGGGTGAACTGACGGTGCCCGGGGTCATCCACGACCATTGCTCGGCATTTCATCCGCTCGGTGTCGGCTCCCCGTTCTGGAAAGAGGTCGACCTCACGAGCTACGGCCTCACCTGGAAGTGGCCTGAAGCCGACTGCGCACACCCGCTGGACGACGGTAGCGCCGGCATGCTCTACCAGTCCGTCGTCAAGACCGCCAAGGGGCTGGGCGCCGACCGCCGTCGGTGGCGGGCCGCCCTGGGCGGTTTGGCATCCGGGTTCGACGACCTTGTCGAGGACCTGCTGCGCCCGGTGATCAACATTCCGCGTCATCCGCTGCGCCTGGCCCTGTTCGGTCCGCGCGCGGTGCTACCGGCCACCGCGGTGGCGGGATGGTTCCGCACCGAGCAGGCGCGGGCCCTGTACGGCGGCGCCGCGGCGCATGCCTATACCCGGCTGGACCGGCCGCTGACGGCATCGCTCGGGTTGATGGTTCTGGCCAGCGGTCATCGCTACGGCTGGCCGGTCGCCGAGGGCGGCTCCGGATCCATCACCCGGGCTCTGGGCGCGGCCCTGGACGCCGCCGGTGGACGCGTGAGCACCGGTGTGACGGTGCGCAGCCGCCGCGACATCCCGACCGCCGACATCGTCATGCTCGACCTCAGCCCCGTCCAGGTGCTGGACCTCTACGGCGACGCGATGCCCACCCGCATCAGACGGTCGTATCGCCGCTATCGCGAAGGGTCGTCGGCGTTCAAGGTGGATTTCGCGATCGAAGGCGACATCCCGTGGACGAACCCGGACTGCGGGCGCGCCGGCACGGTCCATTTGGGCGGCAGCTTCGACGAGATCGCCGACACCGAGCGGCGGCGGGCGGCGGGCACGATGGTGGAGCGGCCGTTTGTCCTGCTCGGTCAGCAGTACCTGGCCGACCGCTCGCGATCGGCGGGCAATATCAACCCGATCTGGGCATACGCGCATGTGCCGTTCCGCTACACCGGCGATGCCACCGCCGCCGTCGTCGACCAGATCGAGCGGTTCGCTCCCGGGTTCCGCGACCGCGTCGTCGCCACCGTCAGCACCGGGACCGCCGATCTGCAATCACGCAACCCCAGCTACATCGGTGGTGACATCATCGGCGGGGCCAACGACCGCCTGCAGATCCTGTTCCGGCCTCGCATTGCCCTCGACCCGTACGCCATCGGCGTTCCGGGCGTCTACCTGTGCTCACAGTCCGCGCCCCCAGGAGCCGGAATCCATGGACTGTGCGGGTATCACGCCGCCGAATCCGCGTTGCGGTGGCTTCAACATCGGCGCTGAAGCCCGCGCCGGCTCGCCGGAGCCGAAATGTGACGAACCCTTCACCGAATTGCGTACCCGCGCTTGCACTTCACCCCGCGAACCACCTCTAGCATCAGTATTACAACCGTGTCAGTTAACCCAGGAGGTTCGGGCCCGCCGCCTTGCGCACCGTCGCCCGCGCTTAATGTAGCGGCCGCTCAATTCCGCGGAATGGAGGAATTGAGGCGCCCCGGCTTGCCCGCTTTATCCGATTTAAGCGCGGCATATCTCTGCGTATTCAAGTAGTGTGTGAACCGTCGTCATCGGGCGCCGGGATAAGTCGGCATGCATGGTAATCGGCAAGCAATTGCCAGCCCCGGCTGCAGACGAAATAATAGTGCTTCAGCCCTGTTTGAACAGGCGCATTTCTGCCATTTCGCCGCCAGGCATGACGGAGACGACAAAGCGGGTTCCCGGGCCGGGCCGGCCGCGGGAACCCGCTTCGGGAGTCGGTCTCAGCCGGTAGGTCCCGCCGGACCAGCCGGAGTGGGCTGCCCGGGCACCGGGCCACCGGTGGGGGCGGGTTGGGTCGGGACACCTTTTCCGGTCCCCGACATATCGGTGATCGGGGCGCTCACCGGCAGCGGGACGCCGTCGGCTCCAAGCGCGATCAGCGGGCCGGCAACCGGGACGGGGGCGCCCACCGGCACCGGGGCGCCGACCGGGACGGGCGCGCCGACCGGGACCGGAGCCCCGACCGGAACCGGAGCGCCGACGGGAACGGGAGCCCCAACGGGAACCGGTGCGCCGATGGGGACAGGCGCGCCGACGGGGACCGGTGCGCCGATCGGGACGGGGGCTCCCACCGGCACCGGAACGGCCGCTGGCCCCGGCACCACTACCGGGACCCCGGCCATGTCGGTGATCGCAGCGCTGGCCGGGCCGCACGCTTCGGCGGTCGCGGCTCCGCCCGCCGGAGTGCCGGCGCCGCCCGGTCCACCCGCGGGTGTGCCCGCGCCGCCCGCTCCGCCGCCGCCTCCGCCGCCTCCCGCCGGTCCGCCGGCTCCCGCCGGCCCGCCGGCGCCTCCGCCGTACGCGCAGCACACGGTGTGGGTGCCCGCGGCACCCGCGCCGGCCGCAGCGGCGGGACCGCCGGCCGCGGGGGCGCCCCCAAGTTCACCCGACATGCCCTGGATGCATGCGTGGCCACCCGTGATCAGCGGGACCGCCGCTGCCTCCGGGCTCATCGAGATGGCGGCCCCGCACAACCCAGCGCTCGCGGCAATTACCTTGATGTTGAATCGATCAAAGATCGCCATCAACGTCACTCCTTAATTCGCGCTCACACATTTCACATCAGGTGGTCCAGCAGAACCGCATAGCCGTACCGAAGCCGTGCCTGACGACCGGCTCAATAATTAGGTGTGAGTGTGTAACGCAAGCCGCGCCGCGCCGCGCCGTTTCCAAACGGTGACGTTCGGCCATATCCGGCCACAGAAAATGGCGACACGGCTGCACCACGAATGGCGGTGGTCGCCAGCACTGGCGGAGCTGAATCGTCAAAGAAAGGACGCGGCCAAAACGTGAGCGGGGCCACAGCACCGGCACCAGTCGTTCATGGCGCAGCCAGGCGGTTTAGGTTCAAAGTCGATGGGGGGTCTTACCGGCCCAGCAATGGGTACCGCAACTGATCTAGGCTGACGACGAGCAGATCATCAGCGCAGATTTTGGACACAAGGAGAGACACGTGACGGTCCGAGTTGGCATCAACGGCTTTGGTCGAATCGGACGTAACTTCTACCGGGCCTTACTGGCTCAGCAGGAGCAGGGCGAGGCCGACATCGAGGTGGTGGCCGTCAACGACATCACCGACAACAAGACGCTGGCGCACCTGCTCAAGTTCGACTCGATCCTGGGCCGGTTGCCGCACGAGGTCAGCCTCGAAGGTGAGGACACCATTGTGGTGGGCCCGGCCAAGATCAAGGGATTGGCGGTGCGCGAGGGTCCCTCGGCGCTGCCGTGGGGCGATCTCGGCGTCGACGTGGTGGTGGAGTCCACCGGCTTGTTCACCAACGCGGCCAAGGCCAAGGGTCACCTGGAGGCCGGGGCCAAGAAGGTGATCATCTCCGCGCCCGCCACCGACGAGGACCTCACCGTGGTGCTGGGTGTCAACGACGACCAGTACGACGGCAGCCAGAACATCATCTCCAACGCTTCGTGCACCACGAACTGCCTGGGACCGCTGGCCAAGGTGCTCAACGACGAGTTCGGCATCGTCAAGGGGCTGATGACCACCATCCACGCCTACACCCAGGACCAGAACTTGCAGGATGGCCCGCACAAGGACCTGCGCCGGGCCCGCGCGGCCGCACTGAACATCGTGCCCACCTCCACCGGGGCGGCCAAGGCGATCGGTTTGGTGCTGCCCGAACTGAAGGGCAAGCTCGACGGGTACGCGCTGCGGGTGCCGATCCCCACCGGTTCGGTCACCGACCTGACCGCGGAGCTGTCCAAGTCCGCCAGCGTCGACGAGATCAACGCCGCGTTCAAGGCCGCCGCCGAGGGTCCGCTGAAGGGCATCCTGAAGTACTACGACGCGCCCATCGTCTCCAGCGACATCGTCACCGACCCGCACAGCTCGCTGTTCGACTCCGGGCTGACCAAGGTCATCGACAACCAGGCCAAGGTGGTGTCCTGGTACGACAACGAGTGGGGCTACTCCAACCGCCTCGTGGACCTGGTCAAGCTCGTCGGCAAGTCGCTCTAGCCGTGGGCGTCCCGACTCTGAAAGACCTTCTTGCCGAAGGTGTTTCCGGACGTGGCGTGCTGGTTCGTTCCGATCTCAACGTCCCGCTCGACGATGACGGCAACATCACCGACCCGGGCCGGATCACGGCGTCCGTGCCGACGCTGAAGGCGCTGCTCGACGCCGACGCCAAGGTCGTCGTCACCGCGCACCTCGGCCGGCCCAAGGACGGCCCGGACCCGAAATACTCGTTGGCCCCGGTCGCCGCCGCACTGGGTGAGCAACTCGGCCGGCACGTGCAGTTGGCCGGTGATGTTGTCGGCACCGACGCGCTGGCCCGGGCCGAGGGTTTGACCGACGGTGACATCCTGTTGCTGGAGAACATCCGCTTCGACAAGCGCGAAACCAGCAAGGACGATGGCGAGCGCCTCGCGCTGGCCCGGCAGCTCGCCGAATTGGTCAGTCCGGGAGGCGCTTTCGTTTCCGATGGATTCGGGGTGGTGCACCGTAAGCAAGCCTCGGTGTACGACGTCGCGACGCTGCTGCCGCACTACGCCGGCACGCTCGTCGCCGACGAGATCGAGGTTCTGGAGCAGTTGACCAATTCCACCGACCGTCCCTACGCTGTGGTCCTCGGTGGATCGAAGGTGTCCGACAAGCTCGGGGTGATCGAGTCGCTCGCCACCAAGGCCGACAGCATCGTCATCGGCGGTGGCATGTGCTTCACTTTTCTTGCCGCGCAGGGTTATTCCGTGGGCAAGTCGCTGCTCGAAGAGGACATGGTGCAGACCTGTCGCGACTTGCTGGAGACCTATCACGATGTGCTGCGACTGCCGGTCGACATCGTGGTCACCGAGAAGTTCGACGCCGACTCGCCGCCGCAGACCGTCGCCGCTGACGAGATCCCGGACGGACTTATGGGTTTGGACATCGGACCTGGTTCAGTCAAGCGGTTCACCACCTTGCTGTCCAACGCCAGAACCGTGTTCTGGAACGGTCCGATGGGCGTGTTCGAGTTCCCGGCCTACGCCGAAGGCACCAGGGGGGTGGCCGAGGCAATCGTCGCCGCGACCGGCAAGGGCGCGTTCAGCGTGGTCGGCGGTGGGGACTCCGCCGCCGCGGTCCGGGCACTGAAGATCCCCGAGGACGCCTTCTCGCACATCTCGACCGGTGGCGGCGCGTCACTGGAATACCTTGAGGGCAAATCGCTTCCGGGCATCGAGGTGCTCGGCAGCGAGCAGCCCGAGCAGAACTGAAGGGGAGAAGCTTCGTGAGCCGCAAGCCGCTGATCGCCGGCAACTGGAAGATGAACCTGAACCACTTCGAGGCGATCGCGCTGGTGCAGAAGATCGCATTCGCCCTGCCGGACAAGTATTTCGACAAGGTCGACGTTACGGTCATCCCGCCGTTCACCGACCTGCGCAGCGTGCAGACCCTGGTCGACGGCGACAAACTGCGCCTCACCTACGGCGCTCAGGACTTGTCGCAGCACGACTCCGGCGCTTACACGGGCGACATCAGCGGCGCCTTCCTGGCGAAGCTGGGTTGCAGTTTCGTCGTCGTCGGACACTCCGAGCGGCGCACCTACCACAACGAGGACGACGCGCTGGTGGCCGCCAAGGCCGCGGCCGCCCTCAAGCACGAGCTCACCCCGATCGTCTGCATCGGCGAGCACCTCGATGTCCGCGAGGCGGGAAATCACGTGTCTCACAACGTGGAACAGCTGCGCGGATCGCTGGCCGGCCTGTCCGCCGAGCAGATCAGTCAGGTCGTCATCGCTTACGAGCCGGTTTGGGCGATCGGCACCGGGCGGGTGGCCAGTTCCGCCGACGCCCAGGAGGTGTGCGCCGCGATCCGCGCCGAGCTCGCGTCGCTGGCCTCCCCGCAGATCGCCGAGACGGTGCGGGTGCTCTACGGCGGATCGGTCAACGCCAAGAACGTCGGCGATCTCGTCGCACAGCAGGACATCGACGGTGGACTGGTCGGCGGCGCGTCACTGGACGGCGAGCAATTCGCGACGCTGGCGGCCATCGCCGCCGGAGGACCGCTGCCGTAACGGGCCGCCGGCCTACGTGTGACTGGCCAGTGCCGCGTACTTCCCGGCGCGCGCCACGGCATAGGACCGCCACAATTGGCGGTCCATCGAGGCGAACACATGGTCGGCGATATGTTTCGCCAACAACAACTGTTCAGCGGTCAGCGACGCTGGGGCGCTGATCTCGATCGAGCCGCCCCCATCGCCGGTGAGGCTGGGCGGATCATGCCGTCCGCAAAGATAATCCAGCCGGCCACCGCTTTGCGCTTCCGCCGCGAGCGCCAGCGGTTGTGTCTGGGCGAAGAACTCCTCACCCGTCGATTCCAGGGCTACCAGCATCCACCAGCGCAACACCGGATCCCGGTGGCGCAACGCGATTTTGGCGAACTCGACCATGTTCTGCCGATGCAGATCCATATCGGCATCCAGAAACAGCCACTCGAGAGCGTCACTGGCCGTGTGGCCCAGCACCTGATCGAGTCCCAACGCTTCCCAATCGGAAAGGAACAGCTTGCTGTGCTGGGACAAGCGTGATGCCCACTCATTGACCGCCTCTTCCTCCGCGCAACCCGGGTGCGCATAGGTCATGGCGTACTTGGTCAGGTCGCGGTACCCCAGGATGTCCATCACCCACATCGGGATGAACAGACGAAGCCGGTCGGCCGGGCCGTGCTCGTCGCCGCGCAGCCAGTCGTAGAACGGATGCGCGCGCAAGCGCGCTTTGTGCTGCTCGATGTGACCAACCAGCTCGGCGTCCCGGTCATCACGCGGTTTGACCACGAGCGAGGGCGCCGTCCAGTCATCCCGGGCCAGCGAGACCACCTCGGGCTTCTGGGGGACGACTCCCGGTTCCAGGTACGTGGTGGCGTAGTCGTGGAATCCGGTGAATATGTCGTCGAAAATGCCGAACATGCGCTGACATGCGTCGCCGGCGCGTTCGCGGCGCTCGGGATCGAGCACGACCGCCTCGAACAGCCCTTCGGTGTTGGCGACGTGCCCGGATTCCAGGTCCAGGTGATACGGGCCGAAATAGCGGTACTCCAAGCCGGTCTGGCGGGACAGCTCGGCCGCGACGCGGGCGGTGTTGCTGAGCATCACATGTCCGGTCGCTTCGCCGGCTTCCGAGTGGCCGAACCGGATCAGTGCGTCGTCACCGTCGTCGACAGCCAGCCTGATGAACTCAATTCCACTGCGGCGGAACGTTTCCTGATCCGGTGAGAGGAACAACCACCACAGCATGTCGCTGGTGCGCCAACCCAGCCGGGAGTCCAGGTCGAGCTTGCGCCAATCTTCCAGGAACATTCTCGAGTGCTTCTCGTCTTCGAGAGTGCCGAGGTTGATCAGCCACTCGTATTCGTCCCGCGGTTCCGGGAAGCGCAGCACCCACCGGTTCATGTCCCGGAACTGCATGATGAAGAAGGCGCCGGCCGGCCCGATGGCCAGTCGGTCCCGTGCGGGCACGCGGTCGGCAGAAAGCCACTTGAAAAACGCATGTTCACGCGCTGCCGCCTGGCCCGCATCGCGCAGTTCCATCACATGTTTCATCGCAGGTCTTTCTTTGCTGGACTCGACCGCTGCTACTGAGTCGCTAACCGTCAACAGGCCTTTCGAAGTTGTGCTAATTATACGCCCGTTGAGTACAATCGTTTACTTGCCTCACCGCCTGCGCGACTTGTCGAATCCCGAGGTGAGTTCATCTCATCGCTGGTACGTGTTTGGTATCGGATTGGAAAAATGTGTGTTACTGCTGACGGGTGTTGACCGCGTGTCGGTGACCGGTCTATTAGGTGGATGAGTCGTCTCGGGGATGGAGGAACTCAACGAGATGGGCGGTCAGGACGACGTGCGAGGTGTGCTCACGGGGGAGACAACCGGCGACAGAGCAACCAACGGCGCCATCGAGTCAATCTTCGCCGGCGGTGCGAGCGGCCGGGACGCGGCGCTGCTGCGTGCGGTGTTCGCCCAGTCCGGCGTCGGGGTCGGCATCTCCGACATCATGGGCAAGATTCTGGTGGTCAACGACGCGTTCGCGAACATGTTCGGCTACGAGACCGAAGAATTCATCAGGACGTTTCAGGTCACCGATCTCACCCACCCGACCGACACGATGGAAGTGTGGGATCAATACGCGGCATTGATGCGCGGCGACGTCGAGATGGTCAGTCTGGAGAAGCCGCACCTGCATCGCGACGGGCACACCATCTGGAACACCGTGAACGTCTCGCTGATCCGCGACGCCAATGGCGTCCCCATCTACACGCTGGCCGTGTTCGGGGATGTGACTGACCGGCGTGAGCTCGAACAACAGTTGCGTCATCAGGCTTCACACGATCCGCTGACCGGACTGCCCAATCGCAGCCAGTTCTTCGACCGCCTCAGCGCCGCGTTCGAAGATCCGCAGTCGCGGGTCGGGATCTGCTATGTCGATCTCGATGGCTTCAAGGACGTCAACGACACGCTCGGCCACGACATCGGTGACAAGCTTCTCGTCGAAGTCGCCGAGCGACTGTCGTTGTGCCTGCAGCGGCCCGAACAATTCGTCGCGCGCCTCGGTGGGGACGAGTTCGTGTTCCTGTTGCCGGAGCCGGCCAGCACGGACGAGGTCACCGAGCTCGCCGACTCGGTGCTGCGTGTGCTCGAGTCGCCCTTCGACATAGATGGCAACCCGATCACCGTGTCCGCCAGCGTGGGAGTGATGGAACAGGAGGTCGCCATCATCTCCGAGGTCGACCTGATGAAGGGCGCCGACGTCACGCTCGCGCGGGCCAAGCAGGCCGGCGGCAACCGGTGGGTGATCCACGATCGCCACCACGAGAACACTCCGATGCACAAGGCCCTCGATCGCGGCGAATTCCGCCTCGTCTACCAGCCGATCGTGCGGCTTTCCGACAACGCTGTCATCGGAGCAGAAGCCTTGGTCCGGTGGGCGCACCCGACCCTGGGCACGCTGCTGCCGGACCGCTTTATCAATCTCGCCGAGCGCAACGGCATGATCGTGCCCCTGACGACGTTCGTGGTCGAGCAAGCATGCCGCCACGTGCAGGGCTGGCGGGCCAGTCAGGCGGTCGACTCGCCGCTGTTCGTCAGCGTCAATGTCGCCGTCCGCAACGTGTGCGATCCCAGCTTCCTTTCGGTGGTCAAGAACGCCCTGCACAACAACGGGCTGCCGCCGCATGCGCTGCAATTGGAGCTCACCGAGAACGCGGTCCTGGGCAAGGACGAGACATCGGTACGCAGGATGCAGCAGCTGTCGGCCATGGGCGTGTCGATCGCGATCGACGACTTCGGCACCGGCTTCTCCAGCCTGGCCTACCTGCGTGATCTGCCGGTCGATGTGGTCAAGCTGGCCGGCGAGTTCATCAACAACCTCGGCGGCAACATTCACGGCCGGCTGGCTGACGAACAGATCACCAGAGCCATGATCGACCTGGCTCACACGCTGGGGCTCACCGTGACCGCCGAGCAGGTGGAGACGCCCAGCCAGGCGGCTCGGTTGCGGGCACTGGGCTGCGACTCCGCGCAGGGTTGGCACTTCGGCAAGCCGGTAGCGCCGGAGTTGTTCAGGTTCTGACGGCCGCTCAGCGGTATTTGATCAGCAACGCCATGCCGATCACCGAAACCAGCCAGATTCCGGTGATGAACAGCGTCAGACGGTCGAGGTTCTTCTCCACCACCGTCGAGCCGGACAGGCTGGACTGCACACCGCCACCGAACAGCGTCGACAGGCCGCCACCCTTGGCGCGGTGCAGCAACACCAGCAACACCACCAACACGCTGGTGACCACGAGGGTGATCTGCAGGGCCAATTCCATACGGGCAGACTACCCAACGCCACCAAACCACCCGCGACGGCCGCACCAATCGGACTGAATCCATCGTCTCGGTCGCCTCCAAATAGCCGACTCGGCGGTTGCCCTCAATACTGGGACACATGGTCGAGGTTTCTGACACTGCGCTGGACCCCATTGGCGATGTCCACCGAACGGCGCTGGGACGCGAGGCGACCGAGCCCATGCGCGCCGACATCCGGTTGCTGGGCGCCATCCTCGGTGACACGGTGCGCGAGCAGAACGGCGAAGAGGTCTTCGAGCTCGTCGAGCGGGCTCGGGTGGAGTCCTTCCGGGTGCGGCGGTCGGAGATCGACCGCGCCGAGGTGTCGCGCATGTTCGACGGTATCGACATCCACCAGGCCCTGCCGGTGATCCGGGCGTTCACCCAGTTCGCACTGCTGGCCAACGTGGCCGAGGACATCCACCGGGAGCGCCGCCGCAGCATTCACGTCGCCGCCGGGGAACCTCCGCAGGACAGTAGCCTGGCCGCCACCTATCTGAAACTGGATGAGGCGGAACTGGATTCGGCCACGGTGGCCGAGGCTCTCAAGGGCGCGCTGGTGGCGCCGGTGATCACCGCCCACCCGACGGAGACACGGCGGCGCACGGTTTTCGTCACCCAGCACCGCATCACCGAGCTGATGCGGTTGCACGCCGAAGGCCACACCGAGACCGACGATGGACGCAGCATCGAACTGGAGTTGCGCCGGCAGATCCTCACGCTGTGGCAGACCGCGATCATCCGGTTGTTCCGGCTGCAGATCAGCGACGAGATCGCCGTGGGACTGCGGTATTACCCGGCGTCATTCTTCGAAGTCATTCCGCGGGTCAACGCCGAGGTCAGGGAAGCACTGCAGAAGCGCTGGCCCGACGCGAACCTGCTGTCCGGACCGGTGCTGCGCCCGGGCTCGTGGATCGGCGGCGACCGCGACGGCAACCCGAACGTCACCGCCGAGGTGGTCCGGCTGGCCACCGGCAGCGCCGCCTTCACCGCGCTGTCCCACTACCTGACCGAGCTCGACCACCTCGAGCAGGAGCTGTCGATGTCGTCACGGCTGCTCGACGTGACAGCCGAACTCGCCGAGCTGGCCGAAGGCTGCCAGGACAAGGCACGCGCCGACGAGCCGTACCGCCGGGCGCTTCGGGTGATCCGGTCCCGGCTGAGCGCCACCGCGGCCGCGATCCTGGACGAACAGCCGCAGCACCTTCTCGATCTAGGTCTGCCGGCGTATGAGACGCCCGAGGAGCTGCGGGCCGACCTCGACACCATCGACGCGTCCTTGCGCACTCACGGCAGTGCCGTGCTGGCCGACGACAGGTTGGCGTTGTTGCGGGAAGCCGTGCACGTGTTCGGGTTTCATCTCAGTGGGCTGGACCTGCGGCAGAACTCCGACGTGCACGAGGAGGTGGTCGCCGAACTGCTGGCCTGGGCCGGCGTGCACCCGGACTACGCCTCGTTGCCGGAAGACGAGCGGGTCGAACTGCTGGTGACCGAACTGAGCACCCGCCGTCCGCTGATCAGGGACCGCGCGCAACTGTCCGAGTTGGCGCGCAAGGAGCTCGACATCGTCAGCGCTGCCGCCCACGCCGTCGAAACCTACGGTCCCGCAGCGGTTCCCAACTACGTCATCTCCATGGCCCAGTCGGTGTCCGACATCTTGGAGGTGGCGATCCTGCTGAAGGAAGCGGGACTGCTGGACGCCTCGGGGGAGGAGCCGTACTGCCCGGTCGGCATCTCGCCGCTGTTCGAGACGATCGACGACCTGCACAACGGGGCGGCGATCCTGCAGGCCATGCTGGAGCTGCCGCTGTACCGGGCCATGGTCGCTGCCCGCGACGACGAGCAGGAAGTGATGCTGGGCTACTCCGATTCCAACAAGGACGGCGGTTATCTGGCCGCCAACTGGGCGGTGTACCGCGCCGAGCTGGCACTGGTCGAGGCGGCCCGCAAGAACGGAATTCGGTTGCGGCTCTTCCACGGTCGGGGCGGAACCGTCGGGCGCGGCGGCGGCCCGAGCTACCAGGCCATCCTGGCGCAGCCGCCCGGCGCGGTGAACGGCTCGTTGCGGCTCACCGAACAGGGTGAGGTAATCGCCGCCAAATACGCTGAGCCGCGAAGCGCTCGGCGCAACCTGGAGAGCTTGGTGGCCGCCACCTTGGAGTCGACGCTGCTCGACGTCGAAGGTCTCGGGGATACCGCCGAACCGGCTTACGCCGTGCTCGACGAAGTGGCCACGCTGGCCAAACAGGCGTACGCCGAATTGGTCCACAACACACCAGGATTCGTCGAATACTTCAAGTCCTCCACCCCGGTCAGCGAGATCGGGTCCCTCAACATCGGCAGCCGGCCGAGCTCACGTAAACCCACCGAGTCGATCGCGGACCTGCGGGCCATCCCGTGGGTGCTGGCGTGGAGCCAGTCGCGGGTGATGCTGCCCGGGTGGTACGGCACCGGATCGGCTTTCGAACAATGGATCGCGGCCGGTCCCGAAACTGAGGAAGAGCGGCTGGCGGTGCTGAACGACCTTTACCAGCGGTGGCCGTTCTTTCGCAGCGTGCTCTCCAACATGGCGCAGGTACTGGCGAAAAGCGATCTCGGCCTGGCCGCCCGCTATTCCGAACTGGTCGACGACGAAGCCTTGCGGCACAGGGTGTTCGACAAGATCGTCGACGAACACCGCCGCACCATCGCCATGTACAAGCGCATCACCGGCCAGGAGGACCTACTGGCCGACAATGCGGCGCTGGCGCGTTCGGTGTTCAACCGGTTCCCTTACCTGGAGCCGCTGAACCACCTGCAGGTGGAATTGCTGCGCCGCTATCGCTCGGGGGAGGACAACGAATTCGTTCAGCGCGGCATCCTGCTGACCATGAACGGGTTGGCCAGCGCGCTCCGGAACAGCGGGTAGCCGGCCGCCTAGACTGCAGCAATGGTGCACACCCACACGTCGACGACGCACTGGGGCGCGTTCAACGCCCAGGTCCGCGACGGCGACATCGTGGCGGTGAGCGCGCTGGGCCGCGATACCAATCCCGCTCCGCAGCTGCAGAATCTGCCCGGTGCCATTCGGCATCGCAGCCGCGTCGCCAATCCCGCCGTGCGGCGCGGTTGGCTGGAAAACGGCCCAGGCCCCAGCGATCGGCGCGGCGCCGACGAGTTCGTCGAGGTCGGCTGGGACGAGTTGATCGAGTTGCTGGCCACCGAGCTGCGCCGGGTCGTCGACCGGTACGGCAACGAGGCGATCTACGGCAGCTCCTACGGCTGGGCCAGCGCCGGACGGTTCCACCATGCCCAGAGCCAGGTGCACCGCTTCCTGAACCTGCTGGGCGGCTACACCGCGTCGCGGCACAGTTACAGCGCCGGTGCGTCGGAGGTGATCTTCCCGCACATATTCGGCGGCGAGTTCTACGACATGATGAGCCGGTCCACCACCTGGGACGTCATCGTCGAGCACACCGACCTGCTGGTGGCGTTCGGCGGATTGCCGCTGAAGAACACCTCGGTGATGCCCGGTGGCACCACCCGCCACCCCGACCGCGACCACATCGCCGACTATCGCGCCGGGGGCGGTCGGTTGGTGTCGGTCAGCCCGCTGCGCGACGACATCACCGCGATCGCTGGGCATCTCGGCGACAAGTGCCAATGGATCCCGGCCATACCGGGCACCGACGTGGCGTTCATGCTGGGGCTGGCCTACGTACTCATCACCGAGTCACTGGTCGATCGCGCCTTCCTGGACACCTATTGCACCGGATACGAGCGGTTCGAACGCTACGTCCTGGGCGGTACGGACGCGGTGGCCAAGACGCCGGAGTGGGCGGCGCATCTGGCCGGCGTGGACGCGGACGCGCTGCGGGACCTGGCCCGGCGGATGGCGGCGGGCCGCACCCTGATCACCACCAGCCTGTCGCTGCAGCGGATCGAACACGGTGAGCAGACAGTGTGGATGGGCGTCACCCTGGCCGCCATGCTCGGCCAGATCGGGCTCCCCGGAGGGGGTTACGGCCATGCTTACGGCTCCAACGGCGTCGGCAACCCGCCGCTGGCCTGCGGCCTGCCGACACTGGCGCAGGGCGCCAATGCGGTGCGCTCGTTCATCCCGGTGGCGGCCATCAACGAGTTGTTGCTCCGGCCGGGTGGCAAGCTGCCCTTCAACGGTCAACTGCTCGATCTACCCGACATCAAGTGCGTCTACTGGGCGGGCGGCAACCCGTTCCATCACCACCAGAACCTGCCCCGGCTGCGCCGGGGGCTGGCTCGGGTGGACACAATCGTTGTGCACGAACAGTTTTGGACCGCGATGGCCAAACACGCCGACATCGTCGTGCCCACCACCACCAGCTTCGAACGCGACGACTTCGGCGGCAGCCGCACCGATTCCACGCTGATTGCCATGAAGGCGATGGTCCCGCCATACGCGAACGCCCGCGACGACTACGACACCTTTGCCGCGCTGGCGCACCGGATGGGCTTCGGCGAGCGGTTCACCGAGGGCCGCACCGGATACGAATGGCTGGAGCACATGTACGGCAAGTGGGCGGCCGAACAGGATTTCGCGCTGCCGACCTTCGCCGAGTTCTGGCGCGCCGGCGAGCTCGAATTACCGACCCAAACCGGCCTGACATGGTTCGCTGGCTTCCGCGCCGATCCGGTCAATTGTCCGTTGGGGACCCCGAGTGGGCGCATCGAGATCTTCTCGGAAACCATCGACGGGTTCGGGCTGGAAGACTGCGCCGGCCACCCCAGCTGGTTCGAACCGATCGAGTGGTTGCGCGGCCCGCGTGCCACCCGATTTCCGCTGCACATGATCGCCAACCAGCCGCGCACCCGGCTGCACAGCCAACTCGACCACGGCGCGGCCAGTATGGCATCGAAAATCCTCGGCAGAGAACCAATCCGGATGCATCCGGTAGACGCGGCGGCGCGCGGTCTGGCCGACGGCGACATCGTGCGGGTGTTCAACGATCGGGGAGCCTGCCTGGCCGGGGTGGTGGTGGACGACGATCTGCGGCCGCAGGTGGTGCAACTGTCCACCGGGGCGTGGTTCGACCCCGCCGACCCGGCCGATCCCGACTCGATGTGCGTGCACGGCAACCCGAACGTATTCACCAACGATGTCGGGACATCCTCGTTGGCGCACGGTAGTACCGGCCAGCATGTGCTGGTGCAGGTGGAGAAGTTCACCGGTGAACCGCCGGCGCTTCGTGCCCACGAACCGCCGCCGCTGGCTCAGGCCGGCGAATAGCTCACCGGGCACGGTCCGTCGGCGCGTGCGTCGCCGACGGGCACATCCCACGGCAGACCCGTCCCCTCCGCGAACGGCGGTGCAGGGACCGGCTTTTCGGGCGGCACGGTCCTAGTGGACCGACCGATTTCGTAGCCGGTCCAGCACGCCACGCACGACGTGTTCGGTCGCCGAGAGCGGCGTCATCATCGTTTCGCCGAGGCCGACCACGTAGTCGAACCGTTCGATGATGGCCTCCACCGGCTCGAGCAGCACGACCAACCGCTTGGCGAGGTCGTCCAGGCTGGACAGCGTTCTGTCCAGATGGTTCAGGCCGGCTTCCATCCGCTCCACCGTGTCGTTGAGCGAACCCAGGCACTTGTTGAGTTCAACCAGGGAAGTGCTCAGACCGTCGAGGACGTCCTCGACCTGTTCCACTGTCTTGTCGGCATTCAACGCCGCCTGGGTAAGCGTCTTCACTCTTTGCCGAGCCGGGGTCGAGCGGCCGCCGCTTCTGTCTGCCATGACGGTCATTATTACCGCATTGACATCGGTGAACCTACCCCCGGCAGCAAATGCCCGATGTCAACCGGAGAGTTTGCCCGCGGCGTCCCGATCAAGCAGCCAACGGGTGGCTTCCCGGCCTACGGCGCCGGCGGCCGGGACAGAGACGGGATCGGCGCCGCCGAGGGCAGCGGCCACCGCGTCCGCTTTCCCCGCACCGGAGACGATCAGCCACACCTCCCGGGAACGCTGAATCGCGGGCAACGTCAAGGTGATTCGCAACGGTGGCGGCTTCGGGCAGTCCTCGACCGCGACCACCAGGCGGTCAGTCTCGCGCACCGCGGGCGTGTCCGGAAACAGTGAGTTGATATGTCCCTCGGGTCCCATGCCCAGCAGGTGGACATCGAAATTGGGCGCCGTCTCACCGGGCGCGGCATTAGCCGCCAGGATCTGCTCGTAGGCCAGCGCGGCCGCATCGATATCGGGACCGAATTCGCCGTTGCTGGCCGCCATTGGATGCACCTGGCTCGCCGGCACCGGAACGTGGTCGATCAGCGCTTCCCGGGCCTGCTTCTCGTTGCGCTCGTCGTCGTCCTCGGGCACGTAGCGCTCGTCGCCCCAGAACAAGTGGACCTTGGACCAGTCGACCTGCTGTGTGTCGGCGAGGTAGCGCAGCAGGGCGATACCGTTGCCGCCGCCGGTGAGCACGATCAGCGCTTGCCCGCGAGCCTGAACCGCGGCATTGATAGCGCTGACCAACCGTTCACCCGCCGCCTGCACCAGGGCCGCACTGTCGGCGAATACTTCAACCTCTGCGCTCACTGGTACTGCACCTTCTCGATGCCTTGCAGTGCGGCGTGGAAGATCTCGTCGGCGTCCAGTCGGCGCAGGTCTTCGGCCAGGCATTCACCGGTTTCCCTGCGCGGCAACGGAACCAGCGCTTCGGGCTTGGCTGTGCGGCTCAAGGTTGCGGTGGTTCCTTCCTGCGGCCGGCTCAACACGATGGTCTCGCTGTTGCGCACCAACTCCACCTTCAGCTCGCCGACCTCGCGGCGCACCGGGCCGTCGATGCAGTGGGCCAGCCAGCCCGCCAGGATGTCGAGGGCGGGTTCGTCACGCAGACCCGAGACCAGCGCCGACTCGATCGGCTCGTGCGGCGGCAGGTCGATGGCCGAGGTGAGCAGCGCCCGCCAGTAGGTGATGCGACTCCACGCCAGGTCGGTGTCGCCCGCGGTGTATCCGGCCAGCCGGCTCTTGATCGCCGACAACGGATCGACGCCGTTGGTGGCGTCGGTGATGCGGCGAATCGCCAACTTGCCCAACGGATCCTGCGCCGGGACTGCCGGGGCGATGTCGGGCCACCACGCCACCACCGGGATGTCGGGCAGCAGGAAGGGGATCACGACGCTATTGGCGTGACCGGACAGCGAACCGGACAGCTTGAGTACGACGACCTCGCCGGCGCCCGCGTCGCCGCCCACCCGGATCTGGGCGTCCAGACTCGGCTTGTCGGCGTACGGGTCGCCGCGCATCGCGACGATGACGCGGCTGGGGTGTTCATGGCTGGCCCCGTTGGCGGCTTCGATGGATTCTTCGAGCACCGCCTCGCTGTCCGGCGCGATGATCAACGTGAGGACCCGGCCCATGGTGACAATGCCGGCCTTCTCGCGCATGTCGTCGAGCTTTTTGTTCACCGCCGTGGTGGTGGTGTCAGGCATGTCGACAATCATTTGCGCCGCTCCTCGCGCTGTCCTGTGCGCGGGATCACGGCCGCCGCCATTCCCGGCCGGTCCGGCGCAGCATCTCGAATGCCGACTCCGGACCCCAGGTACCTGCCTCATACGGGTCCGGCTTCCCGTGCGATGCCCAGTTGTCGAGCGCGGGATCCAATATCTCCCAGGCCAATTCGACCTCCTCATTGACCGGGAACAGCGACGGCTCGCCGAGCAGCACATCGAGGATCAGCCGCTCGTAGGCCTCCGGCGATTCCTCGGCGAACGCCGAGCCGTAGGAGAAGTCCATGTTGACGTCGCGGACCTCCATCGCACTGCCCGGCACCTTCGACCCGAACCGCAGCGTGATGCCCTCGTCCGGTTGCACCCGGATGACCATCGCATTGGTGCCGAGCTCGTCGGTCATGGTGGCGTCGAACGGCAGGTGCGGCGCGCGCTTGAAGACCAGAGCGATCTCGGTGACCCTGCGTCCCAGGCGTTTTCCGGTGCGCAGGTAGAACGGCACCCCGGCCCAGCGTCGGGTGTCGACCTCGAGGGTGATCGCGGCGAAGGTCTCGGTGATGGAGTCCTTGGAGAACCCTTCCTCATCGAGCAGCCCGACCACTTTCTCCCCGCCCTGCCAGCCGGCGGCGTACTGGCCGCGGCTGGTGGTCTCGTCGAGGGGTTCGGCGAGCCGGGTCGCCGACAGCACCTTGATCTTCTCGGTCTGCAACGCATGAGGATTGAAGCTGACCGGCTCCTCCATCGCGGTCAGCGCCAGCAGCTGCATCAAGTGGTTCTGGATCACGTCGCGGGCGGCGCCGATGCCGTCGTAGTAGCCGGCCCGGCCGCCCAGCCCGATGTCCTCGGCCATGGTGATCTGCACGTGGTCGACGTAATGCGCGTTCCAGATCGGGTCGAACAGCTGGTTGGCAAAGCGCAGCGCCAGGATGTTCTGCACCGTCTCCTTGCCGAGGTAGTGGTCGATGCGAAAGACCGATTCCTCCGGGAAGACGGAGTTGACCGTCTTGTTCAGGTCCTGCGCACTGGCCAGGTCATGCCCGAACGGCTTCTCGATCACCACTCGGCTCCACCGGCCGCCCTGCGGCCGAGCCAGTCCCGACTTGTGCAGCTGTTCGCACACCTGTGGGAAGGACTTCGGTGGGATGGCCAGGTAGAACGCGTGATTGCCGCCGGTGCCACGTTCGGCGTCGAGCTTCTCCAGCGTCTCGGCGAGCCGCGCGAACGCGTCGTCGTCGTCGAAAGCGCCTGGTACGAAACGGAATCCCTCGGCCAACCGGTCCCAGTTCTCCTGCCGGAACGGGGTCCGGCAGTGTTGCTTGACGGCGTTGTAGACCACGTCGCCGAAATCCTGGGTGCTCCAGTCGCGGCGCGCGAAACCCACCAGGGAGAACGTCGGGGGCAGCAAGCCGCGGTTGGCCAGGTCGTAGATCGCCGGCATCACCTTCTTGCGGGCCAAGTCGCCGGTGACGCCGAAGATCACCATGCCGCACGGACCGGCGATTCTGGGCAGCCTTTTATCCCGCTTGTCCCGCAGCGGGTTATGCCACGCTTGGGTCATTTCTTGGCGGAGTCCAGCTGCGCCTGAGTCTCCTTGAGCAACTCGCTCCAGGACTCCTCGAACTTCTGGACGCCCTCGTTCTCCAGCACGATGAAGACGTCGTCCAGGTCGATGCCGATGTCCTGCAGCTTGTCGAACACCCGCTGGGCTTCGGAAGCGGTGCCGGTCACCGTGTCGCCGTTGATCACGCCGTGGTCGGCCACGGCGTCAATTGTCTTCTCCGGCATGGTGTTCACGGTGTTGGGCGCCACCAGTTCGGTCACGTAGAGGGTGTCGGAGTAGTCGGGGTTCTTGACGCCGGTGGACGCCCACAACGGCCGCTGCACGCGGGCGCCGTCGGCCTTGAGCGCCTCGAACCGCTCACCGCCCTCGAAGACCTCCTGGTATGCCGCGTAGGCCAGGCGGGCATTGGCGACGGCGGCTTGTCCCAGCAGCGCCCGCGCCTCGTCGGAGTCGATCTTCTCCAGCCGCTTGTCCACCTCGGTGTCCACCCGGGACACGAAAAACGAAGCGACAGAATGGATCTTGGACAGGTCGTGGCCGGCCTGCTTGGCCCGTTCCAGCCCCTCCAGGTAGGCGCCCATCACCGCGCGGTAGCGCTCGACGGAGAAGATCAGCGTGACGTTGACCGAAATTCCTTCCGCCAGCGTCGAAGCAATGGCGGGAATGCCGGCCTCGGTCGCGGGAATCTTGATCAGCAGGTTCGGCCGGTCGACGATCTTCCACAGTTCGATGGCCTGCTGGGTGGTCTTGTCGGTGTCGTGCGCCAGCCGCGGGTCGACCTCGATCGACACCCGGCCGTCGACGCCGTCGGAGGATTCCCACTGCGGCCGCAACACGTCGCAGGCGTTGCGGACGTCGTCGGTGGTGACGGTGCGGATGGTGGCATCCACGTCGGCGCCGCGCTCGGCAAGTTCGGCGACCTGATCGTTGTAGGTATCGCTGTCGGCCAGCGCTTTCTGGAAGATCGAGGGGTTGGTGGTCACCCCGACGACGCTTTTGCTGTCAATCAGTTCCTGCAGATTGCCCGACTTGATCCGGTCCCGCGAGAGATCGTCCAGCCATACCGATACGCCTGCTTCGCTCAACGCCGCGAGGTTTGGATTCTGGGTCATCTTCAATCACCTTTTCTCAATTATCGAGTGCTTCTTCCGCGGCGGCAGCGACGGCTTCCGCTGTGAAGCCGTACTCACGGAACAAGGTCTTGTAGTCGGCGGATTCGCCGTAGTGCTCGATCGACACGATCTTCCCGGTGTCGCCGACGAGCTTGTGCCAGGACTGCGCGACGCCGGCCTCCACGGCCACCCGCGCCGAAACCGACGGGGGCAGCACGCTGTCGCGGTAGTCGCTGGGCTGCGATTCGAACCACTCGACGCAGGGCATGGACACCACGCGCGCGACGATGTCCTTGTCCGCCAGCAACTTCTGCGCCGCGACCGCCAGCTGCACCTCGGAGCCGGTGCCAATCAGGACGACATCGGGCTCGTCGTCTTCCCGGCCACCGGCCTCCTGGCCCAGCACGTAGCCACCACGCGCCACGCCGTCCAGGCTGGTGCCCTCGAGAATCGGCACATTCTGGCGGGTCAGAATCAACCCGGCCGGTCCGCTGCCGTTACCCCGCGCCAGAATCGTGCGCCAGGCATATGCCGTCTCGTTGGCGTCGGCCGGGCGCACCACCGACAGGTTCGGGATTGCCCGCAGCGCCGAAAGATGCTCGATGGGTTGGTGAGTCGGGCCGTCCTCGCCCAAACCGACCGAGTCGTGCGTCCACACGTAGATCGTGTCGATATCCATCAACGACGCCAACCGCACCGCGGGGCGCATGTAGTCGGAGAACTGCAGGAAGGTGCCGCCGTAGGCACGGGTGGGACCGTGCAGCACGATGCCGGACAGAATCGCGCCCATGGCGTGCTCGCGAACACCGAAGTGCAGCGTCCGGCCATACCAGTGGGCGGTGTAATCCTTCGTCGAAATCGACGGCGGGCCAAACGAATCCGCGCCCTTGATGGTGGTGTTGTTGCTGCCCGCCAGGTCAGCCGACCCACCCCAGAGCTCAGGGAGTTTGGGGCCCACCGCATTGAGCACCTCGTTGGAGGCCTTGCGGGTGGCTATCGCATCGTCGCCGGCGTCCCAGTGTGGCAGGTCGGCGTCCCAGCCCTCGGGCAGTTCCTCAGCCGTCAACCGGTCCAGCAGCGCCTTGCGCTGGGGTTCGCGCTCGGCCCACGCATCGAAGTCCTGCTGCCACTTCTCGTGGGCCTCTTTGCCGCGGTCCACCAGCTTGCGGGTGTGCGCGATTACCTCGTCGCGCACCTCGAAGTTCTTGTCCGGGTCGAAACCGAGGATTTTCTTGACCTCGGCGACCTCTTCGTCACCGAGCGCGGCGCCGTGCGCCTTGCCGGTGTTCATCAGGTTCGGCGCCGGGAAGCCGATGATGGTGCGCAGCGCGATGAACGACGGCCGATCGGTTTCGGCCTTCGCGTTGGCGATCGCCTCCTCGATGCCCACGACGTTCTCGCCGCCCTCGACCTCCTGGACATGCCAGCCGTAGGCCCGGTAGCGGGCGGGGGTGTCCTCGCACAGCGCGATGTTGGTGTCGTCCTCGATCGAGATCTGGTTGCTGTCGTAGAACACAATCAGATTGCCCAGTTGCTGCACACCGGCCAGCGACGACGCCTCCGAGGTCACACCTTCTTCGATGTCGCCGTCTGAGGCGATCACGTAGATGTGGTGGTCGAACGGGCTGGTGCCCGGTGCGGCGTCCGGATCGAACAGGCCCCGCTCATACCGCGCCGCCATCGCCATCCCGACGGCCGAGGCCAACCCCTGGCCCAGCGGGCCGGTGGTGATCTCCACACCCCTGGTGTGTCGGAACTCCGGGTGCCCTGGGGTCTTGGACTTCCAGGTCCGCAGCGACTCGATGTCCTCCAGCTCGAGACCGAAGCCACCCAGGTAGAGCTGCAGGTAGAGCGTCAGGCTGCTGTGTCCGGCCGACAACACGAACCGGTCGCGGCCCAGCCAGTGCACGTCGCTGGGATCGTGGCGCATGGTGCGCTGGAACAGGGTGTAGGCCAGCGGGGCCAGGCTCATCGCGGTCCCGGGGTGACCGTTGCCGACCTTCTGGACGGCGTCGGCGGCCAGGACCCGGATCGTGTCGACCGCAGCCGAATCGATCTCGGTCCAGTCATCGGGGTGGCGCGGTTGCGTAAGGGCGGAGATCTCTTCGAGTGTGGTCATTCAGTCCTCAGTCCTGGGGTCATCAAACTGATCAATCCCACCCTAGTGCGGGATGGGTGGCCGCTGCAGGCCCAGTTTTGTGTACCCCGCGGAGGCGATGTGAAAATATCGTGTCGGGGTGGTGAGCTGTGCAGTCGGCGCCTGGACTGGGTCGAATGCCGAAATAATTGGTCCGAATCGACCCTGCAGGTCGGTGGCTGAGCCTGCGCGGTCTACCATCGTGTGTAGTAGAAGCTGCGCGCGGCTGCGATTTTCCCGAGGAGTTATTGCGTGAGCGTTCGCGGGCGCGTCGCGTCGGGCAGGACAACAAGCCGGATCACCGGCACCTTGCTGGCGTATCTGGCGCTGACCAAGCCACGGGTCATCGAACTGCTGTTGGTTACCGCCATCCCGGCGATGCTGCTGGCCCACCGTGGCAGCGTCAACCCGGTACTCATCCTCAACACGCTGGTCGGAGGCATGATGGCGGCCGGCGGCGCCAACACGCTGAACTGTGTGGCCGACGCCGACATCGACAAGGTGATGAAGCGGACCGCGCGGCGGCCGCTGGCCCGGGCTGCCGTGCCGACTCGGCACGCGCTCGTCTTCGGCTTGCTGCTCAGCGTCGGCTCGTTCGTCTGGCTGTGGTGGACCACCAACCTGCTTTCGGGTCTGCTGGCCGTGGCCACCATCGCGTTCTACGTGTTCGTCTACACGCTGCTGCTCAAGCGGCGCACCTCGCAAAACGTGGTGTGGGGCGGTGCGGCCGGCTGCATGCCGGTGATGATCGGCTGGTCGGCGGTGACCGGCACCATCGGCTGGCCGGCGCTGGCGATGTTCGCGATCATCTTCTTCTGGACGCCGCCACACACCTGGGCCCTGGCCATGCGGTACAAGGAAGACTACAAAGTCGCCGGGGTGCCGATGCTGCCCGCCGTGGCGACCGAGCAACAAGTCACCAAACAGATCCTGATCTACACCTGGCTGACGGTGCTGGCGACCATGACGCTGGCGCTGGCGACCGGCTGGCTGTATGCGGCCGTGGCCCTGGTGGCCGGGGTGTGGTTCCTGGCGATGGCGCATCAGCTGTACGCCGGTGTGCGCGCGGGGGAAACGGTCAAGCCGCTGCGGCTGTTCCTGCAGTCGAACAACTACCTGGCTCTGGTGTTCTGTGCGCTGGCGGTCGACTCGGCGATCGCGCTGCCGACGCTGTTGTGATGAGCGCGGGGCGGGTAGGCGCCCGGCCCCTCAGAACCAGAGCGATTTGAAACCGTTCGGCCGCCCTCAACGCTGCCGACAGCCGTCGTAATTTGCTTGTGTCACAACACATTTTCTGCTGTGGGCTGGATGCTCGTCCGTGCCGCTCCGCCGGTGATCGCGGCACTGGATCGGTTGCGACACTTCCCGTCGCGATATCGAATCTGTTTGTAACAGCTCAGTTCTAACCACCACCCCGTCATAGGGAGGAGTGTCTGGCATGACTTTGTTCGTCATTTTCCGGGGGCTGGACACTTCCTGTGCCTGTGGGGGGGCATTTGACACCGGCTCGGCGGCGGCTGGCTGATCTTGGCCGCGCCGATCTGGATGGCATCGCCTCCAGAGGTGCATTCGGCGTTGCTGAGCAGTGGTCCGGGACCGGGGCCTTTATTGGCCGCGGCGGGAGCATGGACCTCATTGAGCGCCGAATACGCCTCAGCTGCAGAAGAACTCATCGACGTGCTGGCGGCCGCGCAGGGCTCGGCGTGGGAGGGGCCGAGTGCCGAAACATATGTGGCCGCCCACGCGCCGTATGTGGCCTGGTTGACCAAAGCCACCGCGGACAGCGGCGCAATCGCCGCCCAGCACGAGACGGCGGCCGCCGCCCACACGACCGCGCTGGCGGCGATGCCGACCTTGCCGGAACTGGCCGCCAACCACGTCATCCACGGCGTGCTGGTCGCAACGAATTTCTTTGGCATCAACACCATTCCGATCGCGCTGAACGAGGCCGACTACGTCCGGATGTGGATTCAGGCCGCGACGACAATGGCGACCTACGAAGCCGTGTCCGGTACGGCGGTGGCGGCCGCGCCGCGGAGCGTGCCGGCACCACCGATCGTGAAATCGGAGGCTGCGAGCGCCGCTACGTCAAACCCACTGGAACAGCTTCTGCAAATCCCGCAGCAACTCTTCCAGTTCGCCCTGCGCCTGGCCGGCATGGACTGGGACCCGGTCAACGGCACCATCAACGGAATCCCGTACGCCTCGTACACGACACCGGGCCAGCCGGGCTATTGGGTCTCCCGGCTGTTCCTGTTCGTACAGGACTTTCAGGGTCTGCAGGACTGGATTCAGCTGTTCCTGACCAATCCGATCGCCGCCCTGCAGTCACTCGGCGGCATCACCCCCGCCCAGATCGTCGTGTACCTGGTGGCGCACCCGGTGCTGGCAGCGGTGCTGGGTTCCTCGCCGTTGTGGTCGTCGTTGTCGGCGCTGCCGGCGGCGGCGGCCAGTGCCGCCGCGGCTGCGGCCGTCCTCGCGCTTCCGCTTCCCCTGGCCGAAGTGCCAGCGCTGGTCCCGGCGCTGGCTCCGGTGGCCGCGGCGGGCACTGCGCCGGCGGTCGCGATCGCCCCGACCCTGGCCGGGTCCGTCGGCGGTGGCGCGCCGGCGGC